>CAZGMM010000023.1:0-26977 GCA_964526845.1 uncultured Halanaerobiales bacterium
ATAAACCCAGTTATATCAAGAAGTAAAGCCAAAAATTTAACTCAGAAAGTTGAGTATTATAGAAAATATTTTTAACAGAATAATATTTTTATCACACACCTTCATTAAATTAGTATTTATTATATTTTTTATGTAATTATACTAAAGTTCCTTCAAATAATTTTATATATCTACTTTTAAATTTGTTATCATTACTGCTATAGTTATGGTTAATAAAAGTTAATAATATTGATAAAAATGATTTCTATCTTAATTAATCAAAAAATATAAAATATCCATAGTATTTATAATAACAGGCATTAATAAAGTTTTTATAAGAGTAATTGATTAATTGTAAAATATTTAACTTTAATTTTCTGAGATTCTTGTATAATAGTATATGTCGAAAGTTGAAATAAGCAAATTATCTAAAAGGAGTGGTCTTAGTGCCTAAAATTAATGAAGATGAACAACAACAGATCAGAGAATTATTTGATGGAAAGATGGAAAATGAAGTATATATTCAGTTCTTTACATCCGATGATGAAGAATGTCAGTACTGTGATGATACTGAAGAAATATTAGACGAACTTAAGAATTTACATGATAAGATTAATCTTGAGAAGAACGAACTAGGCAATGGCAATACTGAAAAGTATAATATTGATAGAGTACCTGCCATCCTATTTACAGATAAAGAAGGTAATGACTCAGGCGTACATTTTTATGGTATTCCCAGTGGTCATGAATTTAATACCCTTATTGAAGGTATTATAAGTATGTCCAATGGTCAGACTGAGCTTTCAGAAGATGTTATCGAAGAATTAAAAGAAATCGATAATGATGTTTTACTTCAGGTATTTATTACACCTACCTGTCCATATTGTCCAAGAGCAGTAAAAGTAGCTCATGAAATGGCAATGCATAATCCTAAGATTAAAGGTGAAATGGTGGAAGCGATTGAATTTCCTGATCTTTCAAGCAAGTATGAAGTATCAGGTGTACCAAAGACAGTTATAAATAGTGGTAAGGCAGAACAAGTTGGTGCAGTTCCTGCCAAAACTATTTTAGATAAAATTAAAACAGCTATTTAAGTAGTTATTATTAATTTTTATTATAATTTTTTAAGGAGGTTTCTAACAAGATGAGCAAAAAACCTATAGAAGTAAATGACGGAAACTTTAGAAGAGAGGTTTTAAGATCAGATGTACCTGTCTTAGTTGACTTTTGGGCTGACTGGTGTGCACCATGTAAAATGGTGGCTCCCGTAGTCGAAAAGATCGCCAGGGAATATTCTGAAGATATTAAAGTTGCCAAACTTAATGTTGATGAAAACCAATCTACAGCTTCCAGATATGATGTTATGAGTATTCCAACCCTCGTTATCTTTGAAGATGGTAAAGAAAAAGATAGGGTAATCGGATATGCTCCTAAAAACAAGCTGGTCTCAAAACTTGGTTTAAGATAATTAAATAAGTAATAAAAACAGCAGGGGATACCCTGCTTTTTTTATTTTCACCCATAAAAATTTTCTATATTTAGTGAAAAATTTTATTAGTTATGATATAATTCTTTTGTATAATATGCAGGATATTTTTCATAAAATTTCTGAGGGGTGGTATTTTGCAAAGAGTCCTTATTATTTATTCAAAAGAAGGTGACGTTAAGGAGATAGCGGAAGGAATTGCAGAGGGCGCCAGGGAAAAGGGATATAAAGTAGACTTACAGGATACAGAGATCACGGGGAAACCTGTCTCCTTTTTTCCATATGACGTGGTAATTGCGGGAGCGCCGACTCAAGGTATATTCCGGGGTAAGATCCCTTCAGATTTAGCGAGTTTTTTAAAAGAATGTAAAAGAACGGGTGGACAGGATGCAATGGCATTTGTTACACCCCGCTTTTTTGCGACCAATAAATCCTTGAAACTCGTGATGGGCGAACTGGAAAAATTAGGCTGTATCGTAAAAGATTTTAGGACAATAAAAAATAGGAAAGAAGCCGTTGACTTTGGTAAGGCTTTAAAACTATAACTATATACATAAATGCCACAGTGAAAACTGTGGCTTTTTTGGAATTATAAAAATAGTTGAGGAATGATATAATGGAAGAAGTAATGATTAAAGTAAACAACAAACAGGAGTTCCCGGATGGAGAAAAAGATGAAATAAGTTATGAAGGTAAGGGAGAATACAAGTATAAAAACGGTAAACATTACCTCATATATGAAGAGACAAGCCAGGGGCTTCAGGAAGTCAAAACCATTATTCGTTTTAATGAAAAATTAAATAGAATACTTTTAAAGAGATCGAGTCCTAACGAGATGAGACAGGTATTTGATGTTAAAGAAAACTGTGATTTTTTATATAACCTGGGCAGTCATAAGATGAGGTTTGAAACTGACACCAAAAAACTTCAGATAGAAACAAGTCCCCAAAGAGGCGAAATTTCTATCAAATATAATCTAATTCAAAACGAACAAGTCTTTACTTCTAATAATTTAAAGATCGAATACAGGTTTATTGATAAGGAGTGACAGATATTATGGAAAAGAATATGATTGAAAAGGTAGAAAACAACTTGCGCACGGCTATCAAAGAAGGTTTAGTTAAAACATTAGAACAGGAAGATATTACTTTAGAACAGATTCCTGATATTAAGGTAGAGGTTCCCCGTGAAAAGGAACATGGAGATTATGCGACTAATATTGCCATGGTAATGGCCAAACATTTTAAGAGGGCACCCCGCCAGATTGCAGAAATGCTCAAAGAAAATATTGAGGCTGATTTAATTAGAGATATTTCAGTAGCCGGACCCGGTTTCATCAACTTCAACCTAAAAAATAGCTGGTTATATGAAACAATTGATTTAATCGATAAATTAGGAGAAGATTATGGAAAGGTTGAAGTGGGTGACAATAAAAGAGTTCTCATTGAATTCGTAAGTGCCAATCCGACCGGGCCCTTACATGTCGGCCACAGCCGGGGAGCTGTTGTTGGAGATATGACGGCCAATATAATGGAAGCGGCCGGTTATGAGGTAGACCGTGAATACTATTTTAATGATGCCGGTAACCAGATAGACCTCTTAGCGGAGTCTACCTTAATTAGATATAAACGGCTTTTTGATATCGAGATAGATTTACCTAAAAACGCTTACCACGGGAAGTATTTAATTGATATAGCTAAAAAGCTTAAGGAAAAATACGGCAAAAGCCTTTTAGATAAAAAAGAAGAAGAGCAGTTAGATATTTGTAAAGAGTTTGCTTATGAAAGTTTAAAGACTAAAATCGAAGAAGATTTAAAGTATTTCGGTATTGAGTTTGATAACTGGTTTTATGAGAGTACCTTACATGATGGTGATATAGAAGAAGCCATCAATATTTTAAAAGAAAAGGGCTATACCTATGAAGAAGAAGGTGCTTTATGGTTAAGATCAACTGAGTTTGATGATGATAAGGACCGCGTGATAGTTAAATCAGATGGTTCCTTAACATATTTAGCCGCAGATATTGCCTACCATTTAGATAAGATTGAAAGGGGTTATGATAAATTGATCAATGTCTGGGGTGCCGACCACCACGGGTACATCGATAGGGTTAAGGCTTCTATTCAGGCACTTGGTTATCCCAAGGATATTTTGGAAATAATAATAGTACAACTCGTAAATTTAATGCGAGATGGAGAAAAAATACCGATGTCCAAAAGGGCCGGTGAGTTTGTGACCATGACCGATGTAATTGATGAGGTTGGTAAAGATGCTGCCCGCTATTTTTATATAATGCGTAGTTCAGACAGCCATTTCGACTTTGATTTAGAATTAGCCAAAGAAGAGTCAAGCAGCAACCCCGTCTATTATATCCAGTACGCCCATGCCCGCATCCACAGCATTATCGAAAATGCTGAAGATATAGATCTAAAAAATGTAGATTACAAACTATTGGATTCGGAAGAAGAGATTGACTTGATTAAATTAATGGCGCGTTATCCCCAGGTAATTAAGGACAGTGCCGAAAGTAGAGAACCCCATATTTTAGCAAACTATGCTTATGAATTAGCCAATGCTTTCCACATTTTCTATAACAAGAGACAGGTAATTTCAAGTGATGAAAGTTTAAGTAAAGCGAGATTAAAGCTGGTTGTTTCCTTACAGCAGGTACTTAAGAACTTATGTAGAGTCCTCGGTATTGAAGCACCAGACCAGATGTAAATAATATATACAAGAAAGGAGTTTTCAATCGTGACAAAATATATTTTCGTAACAGGGGGAGTTGTTTCTGCCCTGGGAAAGGGAATTACGGCCGCCTCCCTGGGTCGTTTGTTAAAGAGCCGCGGGTTAAATGTGAGCATCCAAAAGTTTGACCCCTACATAAATGTTGATCCCGGTACGATGAGCCCCTATCAGCACGGTGAAGTTTTCGTAACAAGAGATGGAGCAGAAACGGACTTGGATTTAGGGCATTATGAGAGATTTATAAATGAAGATTTAACCAGCAATAATAATGTTACTACCGGACAAATATATGGTTCAGTTATTAAAAAAGAGAGAAGAGGTGACTACCTGGGTGCTACCGTTCAGGTGATCCCTCATATCACTGATGAGATTAAAGAAAGAATCACCCGTGTTGGCAAAGAGACCGACGCTGATGTAGTAATAACTGAAATAGGGGGTACAGTCGGAGATATTGAAAGTCAGCCCTTTATGGAGGCAATCAGACAGCTTAAGGGCGACCTTGGTAAAAACAGAGTATTTTACCTGCACTGTACTTTAGTTCCCTATGTAAAGACAGCCGGAGAACTAAAAACCAAACCTACTCAACATAGTTTAAAAGAATTAAGGGGAATTGGAATTCAACCTGATTCTCTCATCTGTCGTTCAGATCGAGAGTTAACCAAAGAAGTAAAAGACAAAATATCACTCTTTGGAGATATAGAAAAGAAGGCTGTTATCCAGGTAGTGGATGCAGACCATATTTACGAAGTACCTCTCATGATCGAAAAAGAAGGCTTGGCCGAGATAGTTATCGAGAAACTTGAATTGGAAGATGATGTTAAAAAGCCGGATCTCAAAGATTGGAAAGACATGGTTAAAAAAATGAAAAATTTAAGTAATGAGATTAAGGTAGCGATCGTGGGTAAGTATGTTGAACTACCCGATGCCTATATCAGTATCAGTGAGGCCTTAAGTCATGCCGGGGTAGTAAATGATAGTGAAGTAAATATAGAATATATATATTCAGAGGATTTAGAGAAGGACGAGGACCTTAAAAAAGTATTTGAAGGGATGGATGGTATTTTAGTACCAGGTGGTTTTGGTCACCGCGGTATAGAAGGCAAAATTGAAGCAATCAGGTATGCCCGCGAAAACAAGATACCATACTTAGGACTCTGTCTTGGTATGCAGTGTGCCGTAATTGAATATGCCCGCAATGTGTTGAACTTAGCAGGTGCAAACAGTTCTGAATTTAATCCTGACACAGATCATCCCGTGATCGCCTTAATGCCTGAACAAAAGGATATTGAAGATATGGGCGGCACGATGCGCCTCGGTATCTATCCCTGCCGTTTAACAGAGGGAACAGCCAGCAAAGAGCTGTATGAGGAAGAAATAATATATGAAAGACACCGTCACCGTTATGAGTTAAATAACGAGTACCGAAATGAATTAAAAAATAATGGTATGGTGATGGCCGGTATTTCACCGGACGAAAAGTTGGTTGAGATCGTAGAAGTGAAAGATCATCCCTGGTTTGTCGGTACACAGTTCCATCCTGAATTTAAATCAAGACCGAATAGGCCGCATCCTCTTTTTAAAGGATTTGTTACGGCGGCTTTAAATTATAAATAGTGAGAGCAAAAACAAACGATGAGGAGGTATAACATGAATGACAATTATGTGGAGGTTGATTACGCTCCTCCCATAGCCACAGTTTTTTTATCCCGGCCCGAGGTACTCAATGCCTATAATGAAAAGCTATTAGACCAATTGTATAGTAAAAGTAAAGAATTATTTAGTGATGATGATATTAAAGCGGTTATCATTACAGGGCGGGGTGCTAAGTCCTTTACAGTAGGGGCGGATTTAAACTTATTAGAAGAGTTAGACTCCGAAACCGCCGGTGTAATTGCAAAAAAGGGGAAAGCAATCTGTGATTTAATTGAAGAGACTGAAAAGGTAGTTATAGCAGCCGTTAACGGCCATGCCCTTGGTGGAGGCATGGAGCTCACTTTAGCCTGTGATTTAAGGGTTGCCAGCACTAGGGCTAGATTCGGTCAGCCCGAGGTTACCTTAGGCTTAATCCCCGGTTTTTCAGGTACCCAGAGGCTGCCCCGTATTTTGGGAATCGGTAGGGCGAAAGAACTTCTCTTTACCGGTAATATAATAGATGCGGAAGAGGCTTTTGAACTGGGCTTAGTCAATAAGTTGGTTACTCCCCGGGACCTACTTAAAGTATCAAAAAGCATGGCCAAACGAATTACAGATCAGTCTTCCAAAGCGGTCGGCATGATAAAAAAAGCGATTAACTACGGTTATTCGCACGGGTGTGATAAGGGTAAAGAATTTGAAACTGATTCATTTAAAGAATGTTTTAAAGACCAAGAACATACAGAAAGAATAAATAGGATGAAGGAAAAACTTAAGGATTAGGTGATAAGGTATGGAAAGGAAAAGGACCATTTTATTTGACTTAGATGGAACATTATTACCGATTAATATGGATAACTTTATAGAAAAATATTTCCGTTTACTTTCTGGTCATTTTGCAGATTTATATAATCCAGAGTACTTTGTAAATGTTATCAACAAGGCAACAGAAAACATGATCAGAAATGACGGCCAGCAGACCAATAAAGAGGCTTTTGAAGAGAAGTTCTTTGAATTAATAGAGTTAAACGGGGTAAGTGAAAAAGATATCTGGGATAGATTTTACGATTTTTATGATAATCTTTTCCCCACTTTAAAAAAACATTTCGAACTTGATAAATTAGGCTATGAGATAGTGGAAGCGGCCAAATCCAAGGAGTTTAATTTGATTATTGCGACAAATCCACTTTTTCCTCGCAATGCAATTACAACTAGATTAAAGTGGATTGATTTAAACCCCACGGACTTTAAATATATTACTTCCTATGAGGAGATGCATTACTGTAAGCCGAATGTAAACTATTACAGAGAAATTCTCGATAAGACCAACTATCAGGCCGAGTCCTGTGTAATGGTTGGTAATGACATGCGGGATGATATGGTAGCGAAAAAGGTTGGGCTTAAAACATTTTTGCTGAATGATTTTAAGGTAGAAAGAGAGAGTATATCAATACAGCCAGATTGGCAGGGAACACGTAGTGAAATTATCGATTATATAAAAAAATTATGAGGTGATAAAAAATGAAAAATATTATTAAAACCGATAAGGCACCGGCCGCTATCGGTAGTTATTCCCAGGCGGTTAAAACCGGTAATACGGTCTATATCAGTGGTCAGATCCCTTTAAATTTAGAAGGAGAACTGATCATGACTTCGGTTGAAGCCCAGACTGAACAGGTTTTAAAGAATTTAAGGGCGATCCTTAAAGAAGCCGGCGGTGACTTTGAAAACGTCGTGAAGGCTACAGTCTATACAGATGACATATCATATTTTAATGAGATCAATGAAGTTTATGGTAAGTATTTTGCCGAAGAAGCACCGGCCCGTGCCTTTGTGGAAGTTGCAGCCCTACCAAAGGGAGTTAATGTAGAAATAGAGGCAATTGCTGTAATTTAAGGGAAAAAGTATCAGCTTTCCCCCTCTTAAGATGGTATTTTTAAGTTATAATGGAGGATTTTCAATTTCATTAGCGAATTAATAATCTGAGGGGGTGAGCCCTGTTAACTTTTAACAGGAATACTTATGTTAATCGATAAGACGATTGAAATAGCTTTACGCTGTCACCACTGCGGCCGGCTAGAGAAAACAAAACTAAATATTTTTCAGGTTCGTGATGATCATTTACTTGATATAAAATGCTCCTGTGGTAGCACAAAAGCAAGGGTAAAAGCAAAAAGTGATAAATATGTTCATTTTGAATATAACTGCTTTTTATGTGATGAATACCATCGTAGAGTTATGGACAAAGATGAATTCTGGTCTACCGGTTCCTTAAAACACCTAAAGTGTTTAAATACAGGCTTAGAAATTGGGTACTACGGGGCCACACACCTAATCGACGAAGAGCTCGATAAACAAAAAGAAGAGTTAAAAATTCTAGCTGATGAACTCGGCTTGAATGATTATCAGGAACCCGAATTATTACTGGAAGTGTTCAATATTGTGCATGATCGGGCTTCACTCTCAAAACTATACTGCGAATGCGGCAGTGATGATATTGATGTCAAGCTTTATTCGAGCAAGATCGAACTGAAGTGTCGAGAATGTGGAAGCGTGCTCAATATTTCTGCTGAAACGGAAGAACAACTTAATGAGATAAAAAATAAAGGAGATATAGTAATAAAAAGCATGAATGGACCTGATAATAATTGGTCTGATAACAAGTATAAGGGGGAATAATAAAGTATGGGTTTAGTACCTATGGCCGACATTTTAAATAAAGCAAATGAAGAGTATTATGCTGTTGGTGGTTTTAACATAAACAACATGGAATTTTTACAGGGTATTATCTGGGCTGCTGAAGAAGTAAATTCACCTTTAATTTTACAGGCAAGTGAAGGTGCGATAAGATACATAGGAATGGACTATGTTATAAACATGGTTAAAGCGGCTGTTAAGGATACTCATATTCCAGTAGCTTTACATTTAGACCACGGCAGTAGTTATGAAGTAATTATGAGATGTATTAGAGAAGGGTTTAGTTCTGTCATGTTTGATGGATCTAAATATTCCTTTGAAGAAAATATTAGGTTAACCCAGGAAGTAGTAAAAGCGGCCCACAGTGTGGGAGTGACAGTTGAAGCTGAGCTTGGTAAAATTGGTGGTTCAGAAGATGATGTGGAAGTAGATGAAAAAGATGCCATGTTTACAAAACCAGCCGAAGCAGAAGAATTTGTAGAAAAAACTGAAGTAGACGCCTTAGCGATTGCAATAGGCACTGCTCATGGTGTATATAAGGGGAAACCCGAGCTTGACTTTGACCGTTTAGAAGAGATCAAGTCTATAGTGAATATGCCTTTAGTCCTACACGGAGCTTCCGGTGTACCGGAAGAAGATATTAGGAAAGCCGTTAAACTTGGTATCAATAAGGTGAATGTTAATACTGCTTTCCAGCAGGCATTTACTGCTAAGATTAGAGAGTTATTTGAAAAGGACCCTGATTTATATGATCCGAGGAAGTACTGTGGTCCGGGCCGTGACGCTATCTCAGCCGCGGTCAAAGAAAAGATCGAAATGTTGGGTAGTAAAAATAAAGCTTAAAAGTCCTTTAAAAAATCTCGGGGTATCCAGCTGGATGCCCCTTTAATCCTTCCTAATTCCCGCCATTTTTATATTTCCTGAGATATTTCACTGAAAGGAGTAATATATGCTAAACATTTGGATAGAATTTATAATAATGGCTGCCCTGATTATTGTATCAGGTACCTATCTTTCTCGTTATGGTGATGTCATATCGGAAAAGACGGGTTTAAGCCAGGCTGTCATCGGTGTAGTATTGGTTGCAATGGCGACTTCCTTACCAGAGTTAGTGACTAGTTCTACCTCTGCTATTATAGACGCCCCTAATATTGCAGTTGGTAATGCCTTTGGTAGTAATACCTTCAACCTACTCATTTTAGGAATAATAGATGTAATGCATGAAAACCGATTACCACTTTCTTTTAGTCTTAATTATTCCCATGTAATGACCGGTACCTGGGGGATATTATTATCAGCAATTGTTGTTATTTCTATCATAATTGCTAACTTTACTGAATACAGCTTTGGAATTTTTGGAATCGGTTTGGATGTAATATTATTAATCGGTACTTATTTACTCGCCATGTTTTTAATTATCAGATTTGAGAACAAGAATCCCTTAGATGACAATATCAGAGAAGAAGTTCCCTATTTAGATACTACCTTGAAAAAAGCTTCGATAGGTTTTGCAATTTGTGCAGCAATCATTGTATATGCCGGTGTGCGTTTGGCCATCACGGGTGATAAAATTGCTACCTTAACCGGGATTGACCAGACTTTTATCGGTAGTATCCTGGTGGCAGCGGCCACTTCTCTACCAGAACTGGTAACAGCAATTTCAGCTGTTAAAATCAAGGCCTATGATATGGCAGCCGGTAACGTATTGGGTAGTAATATCTTTAATATGAGTATAATATTTTTTGCTGATCTCTTTTATAGAAATGGGTATATCCTTTCTTCTGTTAGAATGCTTCATTTAATAACTGCCTCCATTGGTATTATCATGGCTTCCATCTTTTTAGTAGGATTATTTTATAAATCTAAAAGGACATTTTTAGGAATGGGTTGGGACTCGATTGCAGTATTTATAGTATATTTACTAGGATTTTATCTTTTATTTACCTTGGGAATTTCAATATAAATTTTATAAAAAAAGAGGTGTAATACATTTGTTAAATATTAGTGATTTAGAGAAAAAGACGATTACAGAACTTCATGATCTGGCCAAAGACCTTGATATTTCAGGTTACACTACTATGCGTAAAAAAGACCTGATCTTTGCCATTTTGAAAAATGAGACCGAAGAAGGCGGTAATATCTTTGCTGAAGGTGTGTTGGATATAATACCAAATGAAGGTTATGGTTTTTTAAGGCCTTCCAAGTATGTGCCTTCCAGTGATGATATCTATATTTCTGCCTCTCAAATCAGGCGTTTTGATCTAAGATCAGGGGATGTAGTTTCGGGCCAGGTCCGGGAACCGAAAGAAAACGAAAAGTACTTTGCGCTGCTTAGAATAGAAGCGGTTAATTACCAGGATCCGGAAAAGGCAACTGATCGAGCCTATTTTGAAGACCTAACCCCTCTTTACCCCAATGAGAGATTAAGATTGGAGTACAATCAACAGGATGTTTCCACTCGATTAATGGACTTGATAGCCCCGATTGGAAAAGGTCAGCGCGGACTTATTGTATCCCCACCCAAAGCTGGTAAAACGGTTTTACTAAAGAAGATAGCCAATAGTATAAGGCATAATTATCCGAATGTCAGGCTAATGATCCTTTTAATTGATGAAAGACCGGAAGAAGTTACCGACATGTCCCGCTCAGTCGATGCCGAAGTTATTAGTTCTACTTTTGATGAAGCTCCTGAACAGCATCTTCAGGTTGCCAAACTGGTTTTAAAGAAGGCAAAAAGACTGGTAGAGCATAAATATGATGTTGTAATTCTTTTGGATAGTATTACTAGGTTAGCCAGGGCTTCCAATATCACGGTACCAGCCAGTGGACGGACCCTTTCCGGTGGACTGGATCCTTCTGCCATGCATTTTCCCAAAAAGTTTTTTGGGGCAGGTAGAAATATTGAAGAGGGCGGCAGTTTAAGTATTCTATCCACTGCTTTGGTTGAAACCGGTAGTAGAATGGATGATGTGATCTATGAAGAATTTAAAGGGACCGGCAACATGGAGCTCCACCTCAGCCGAGAACTGGCCGAACGGAGAATTTTCCCCGCCATTGACATTCAAAAGTCCGGTACCAGAAAAGAAGAACTCATTTTAGATGAGGAAGAACTGGAAGTAATGTGGGGATTGAGAAAACAGATCGCCCAGTCGCGTCCTTATGATATAATGGATACTTTCATTAAACAGATTAAGAACACTAAAGACAATAAGGAACTTTTAACAGCTTTACAGCAGATTATAAAAAATAATTAAAAATCCTTGCTCTTTCGGCTGTTTTTAGGTATAATGTGGGGTGGCTGAGATGAAGGTTGCATAGTAAATTTTACTATGTTATAATAATTCTAGCTGTCAAGAAGAGACTAATATTAAACATATATTACAGGAATAATGACTATTTAGAAAGAGGTGAAATATATGCAGAACGAGTTACATCCAGAATTTAAAGAGACTACCATTACCTGTGCTTGTGGTGAAGAATATAAGACAAAATCCACTAGAGAAAATATTCGTGTTGAGGTTTGTTCAAGCTGCCATCCTTTCTATACCGGTAAGAAACGTAGAGCCGCTAAAGGTGGTAGAGTTGAAAGATTCAATAAAAAATATGGTTTTTCTGAAGAAGAAACCGAAGAAGAATAGTTATTCTATTAACAATTATGCAGGGCCCAAGCTCTGCTTTTTTCTTATTTAATTAAAAAATTAGGTGATGAGAGGGGAGCATAGTTGGATGTATAAGATTAACAACAGTGGTTGGATTGAAGTTATTACAGGACCCATGTATTCTGGTAAAAGTGAAGAACTTATCAGAAGAATCCGTAGGGTTAAGATTGCCCAAAAAAAGGTTAAGGTATTTAAGCCTTTAATGGATGATAGATATAGTAATGACAATGTTGTTTCCCACAGTGGGGACAGCATTGAAGCAATACCAGTTGACCATCCGGAAGAATTGTATGAAAGACTGGAAGATGATGTGGAAGTTATTGCAATAGACGAAATCCAATTTTTCTCAGAAGAGATCGTCGATATCAGTGAAACACTGGCCGATAAAGGCAAACGAGTTATCGTAGCCGGTTTAGACCGAGATTTTAGAAATGAACCATTTGTTCCTATGCCCGAACTACTATCGAGGGCAGAGTATGTGGAGAAACTACATGCAATCTGTCTGCAGTGTGGTGATCCTGCTACGAGAACCCAGCGATTGATTGATGGGGAACCTGCTTCCTATAATGACCCTATTATTTTAGTTGGGGCAACCGAAAATTATGAAGCACGCTGCCGCAGCTGTCATGAAGTGAAAGACAAACCGTAAAGGAGATTATAATGAATAAAGATGTTGATTACGGAGGCCAGGCTGTCATCGAAGGTGTGATGATGAAAGGCTTAAACAAACTGGCTATTGCCGTAAGGAAACCGGATAATTCAATAGTTGTTAAAAAAAGGGATCTTACTCCCTTAAGCGATAAATTCAAAGTATTTGGCTGGCCTTTTATAAGAGGGGTGGTAGCCTTATTTAGTTCATTAATCTTAGGGATGCAGTCTTTAACTTTTGCTGCCAACCAGGTTACAGAAGAAGATGAAGAGTTAACACCACTTGAAATGGGGCTAACCATCTTAGTTTCCTTAGGATTAGCGATCCTATTATTCGTGGCCTTACCGGCCGGAATAATTGCCTTAATCCAGGAATATATTGAATATAATGTTGTGTTGAATCTGATTGAGGGCCTGATTAAGGTTTCCGCCTTTTTACTGTATATTGTAGCTATTTCAAGATTAGATGACATAAAAAGGGTATTTATGTACCACGGTGCTGAGCATAAGGTTATTCATAACTATGAATCAGGCAAAGAACTATCGGTTGAAAACGCGCGTGAGTATACAACCATGCACGCCAGATGTGGGACTAATTTTATCTTTATTGTTATCATACTAAGTATCTTATTTTTCTCTTTTTTCGGCAGGCCGCCATTATTATACCGTATTTTATACCACTTGCTGCTGCTGCCCGTCATAGCCGGAACTTCTTATGAAGTTATCAAACTGGCGGGGGGAGAAGAAGTTAACCCTGTCATCAAAGTTTTAGCTACACCGGGCCTATGGCTGCAAAAGCTTACTACCAGTGAACCCGAGGATGATATGTTAGAGGTGGCTATTACCGCCCTTAAGGGGGTCCTGCCCGAGGAAGAAAGAGGTGAAGCAGAAAATGTTTGATTTAGAGGAAAAATTAGAAGAAAAATATGAAGAGTATCAGAAGTTAAATAAAAAGATCAGTGACCCAGAGGTAATGAATGATTCTAATAAGTATCAGAAACTTCTCAAAAGACACGCCAAACTAAAGGAACTGATCGAATATTATAAAGAGTATAAGGAAATAAAAGAAGGCATCGAGGAAGCCGAAGAGATTATTGAGGAAGATGACTCTGAAATGCAGGAGTTAGCAGAGATGGAGCTTGCGGAACTTAAACCTCGTTTAGAAGAACTAGAAAACAAGCTACCTTTAATGCTATTACCTAATAACCCCGATGATGAGAAAAACGTAATTGTAGAGATCAGAGCAGGAGCCGGCGGTGATGAAGCCGGCTTATTTGCAGCCGACCTCTTTAGAATGTATACCCGCTATGCAGAGGATAACAACTGGAAGTGGGAACTGATGAATGCCAATGAATCAGGTGTCGGTGGTTTTAAAGAAGTGATCTTTTCAATTGAAGGTAAGGAAGTATATAAAAAGCTAAAATATGAAAGTGGAGTTCACCGCGTTCAGCGCGTGCCTTCCACCGAATCAAGTGGACGAATCCATACTTCTACTGCGACCGTGGCTGTCTTGCCGGAAGCAGAAGAGGTGGATATTGAAATAGATACCAATGATCTAAAGATTGACTTTTACCGTTCCAGCGGTCCGGGTGGCCAGAGTGTGAACACCACCGATTCGGCAGTAAGAATCACACATGAGCCTTCTGGTTTAACCGTTTCCTGTCAGGATGAAAAGTCGCAGCATAAAAACAAGGCGAAGGCAATGCGTGTTTTAAGAGCCCGATTAAAAGAAAAACGCGAAAAAGAAAAACAGGAAGAAAGGGCCGAAGCTAGAAAGAGCCAGATTGGAACCGGGGAAAGAAGTGAAAAGATCAGGACCTATAACTTCCCACAGGGAAGAGTCAGTGACCATAGAATTAATCTGACAGAACACAAACTGGAACAAATATTAGACGGCGATTTAGACATCATAATTGAACCTTTAATTGAAGAGGATACAATGAAAAAATTAGAGAAGGTGTAATAATTGAATATCAAAGAAGTTTTAGTCAATACAGAAGAATACTTTCAAAAAAATGGAATAGAATCTGCCCGACTTGATGCAGAAGTGCTGCTCGCTGAACTTCTTGATATGGAAAGAATTAAACTATATGTAAACTTTGACTATCCTTTAAATGATGAAGAGATATCTCAATATAGAGAGATGATTAAAAAAAGGGCCCAGCATATACCGGTAGCCTATATAATTGGACATAAGGAATTTATGTCTCTGGACTTTTATGTAAATAAGAATGTATTACTACCAAGACCAGAAACTGAAATATTGGTTGAGTATCTAATTGACTACTTTCAGGAAAAAGAAATGGATACTGTTAATATTGTAGAAGTAGGCACCGGCAGTGGGGCGATCATGGTCAGTCTGGGCCATTATCTGGACAATGCCAGAATTTTAGGTGTAGAAATTGATGAAGGAGCCTTAGAAGTTACCCGCAAAAATATCGAGAGGTTTTCACTTGGTGATAGGCTCAAGGTTACTAAAGGAGACCTTTTGAAACCACTGATTAAAAGAGAGATCAAGAATGTGGACCTGGTAGTATCCAATCCTCCCTATATAAGTGAAGAAGAGATGGATAAACTGCCTCCCGAAGTAAAAAAAGAGCCTGAAAAAGCCCTTTATGGGGGGAGAGCCGGATTAGATATCTACAAAGATTTAATACCGCAGTCCAGACAGGTATTAAAGGACGATGGTATGCTTGCCTTAGAAATAGGTTATCAGCAGGCTGAAGCTGTCAAAAATATTCTTGTTGAAAACAATTTTAAAGATATTGATGTTAGAAAAGATTATGCCGATAAAGATAGATTTATTATAGCGTATAAGGGGTAAGAACATGTACAAGACGAAGGTTAAAAAAATTGCCCAAAATCTCATAAGAAAAAATAAGGTGGATGTGATTAAAAAGAGTTTTGCCATCAAGGAAGCTGCTGAGTATATCTTAGCTGATGAAGTGGTTGCCTTTCCCACAGAAACGGTCTATGGTTTGGGGGCAAATGCTTTAAAAGAAGAAGCTGTTAGCAAGATATTTAAGGCCAAGGGTCGTCCTTCTGATAATCCCCTGATTGCCCACATTGCTTCTAAAGATCAGTTGCCGGCCTTAATAGAAGGGGAGATTCCAGCCGCAACTGAAAAACTTATTGAGAGATTTTGGCCTGGTCCGCTCACCATTATTTTCAAAAAGAGTAAAAAAGTACCTAAAATAACTACCGCGGGTCTTGATACTGTAGCGGTCCGAATGCCTTCCCATCCGGTGGCCCTTGCCCTGATAGAAAAGGTAAATCTACCCTTAGCCGCCCCTAGTGCTAATTCATCTGGTTTCCCATCACCCACCAAAGCTGAACATGTATATAATGATTTAAATGGAAAGATCCCCCTTATAGTTGATGGGGGAATTTGTAATATTGGGGTAGAATCAACTGTAATTGAAATTGCAGGCAGTAGTGTAAGTGTTTTAAGACCGGGTGGTACCCCCAAAGAATTAATTAAAAAGACCCTGGGAGATAAATATCAGGTTGAAACTCTTAACCAGGCTGAGGTTAAAAGCCCTAAATCACCGGGCATGAAATATAAACATTATGCACCTCATACACCACTTTGGATAATTCAAACAGGAAATATTGAAAATGTCATACAAAAAAATGATGTAAATAATGAAAACACATTATTAATTCTATCCAATGAAACCTTAAAGGAGCTGGAACAAGATTGCATCCGAGCAAAAATACAGGATATGGGTTCAATTCAAGATTTAGAACATATTGCAAAACATCTTTATAACATTTTGAGAGAAGCTGATAAACAAGATTTTGAATTGGTTTTGATCGAGGAAGTACCTGATAAGGAAATTGGTGAAGCTGTAATGAATAGATTAAAAAAAGCAGCTGTCAAAATAATTTAAAAAGGAGAATAATTATGAAGATATTATTCGTCTGTACAGGTAATACCTGTCGTAGTCCCATGGCTGAATACTTTGCCAAAAAGTATATCCAAGAAAATGAACTTGAGGAGTTTGAAGTGAACTCGGCTGGTATCAATGCTGTAACGGGAGAAAAGGCTTCCAGTGAAGCAATTGAAGTTATGAAAGAGAAGGGTATTGATATAACAGGTCATAAGAGTAAGATGTTAATGGAAGCAGACCTCAAGGAGAGCGACAGGGTTTTTGTAATGACTAGCAGCCATAAAGAAGTTATTGAAGACATGTATGGATATGAGGAAGTATACACTTTAAAACACTTTGTGCAGAGTTGTGAAGACTGTGATATTCTTGATCCCTATGGTTATGATATTGACAAGTATAGGGAGACCAGAGATGAGATAGAATATGCGGTCAAAGAACTATTAAAAAAGTTAAGTAATAAGTAATGAGGCAGGAAAAAGTTAACTTATCTAGAATACTAAAAGTTAGGATGATAGGTATAATTTCTGAACGGACAAAAAATTTTTAGGCAATTTTAAAGTTTAATTTTAATTTCTAATTATAATTGTTAACTTACTTTCTTATTCGCACAGCGTTAAAATTTATTAAAACCAGCTTTGTAAAGTAGCCTTTGTTTTGTTGGTAAGACTCCAGACTAAATTTTAAGAAAGCGAAAGGGGCGAATATTAACCAAATGAGCGAGACAATACTTATAGAACACCCATTAATCCAACACAAATTGACTTTAATCAGGGATAAGACAACTGGGCCGAAAGAATTTAGAGAATTAGTTGACGAAGTTTCCACACTCATGGTATATGAAGTCACCAGAGACCTACCCTTAGAAGATGTTGAGGTAGAAACACCGATCTGTAAAGGGACCTTTAAGATGATAGAAGGGAAAAAATTAGGAATAGTGCCTATTTTAAGAGCGGGACTAGGCATGTTAAATGGAGTACTGCAGTTAATTCCGACTGCAAAAGTAGGCCATGTTGGATTATATAGGGATCCAGATACGCTAGAACCGGTTGAATATTACTGTAAGTTACCCACAGATGTAACTGAAAGGGACTTACTTGTGGTAGACCCCATGTTAGCGACCGGAGGTTCTGCCTGTGCCGCAATTGATTTTGTGAAAGATAGAAACCCTAGAAATATCAAGTTGGTAGTCTTAATTGCTGCACCGGAAGGAATTGAAAGGGTGCAAAAAGAACATCCTGATGTAGATATTTATACTGCTGCTATTGATGAAAAGTTAAACGACCATGCTTACATAGTACCCGGACTGGGAGATGCCGGTGATAGACTTTACGGTACAAAATAACTGTTAACAAAGAAGGGAATAAAAAGTGATATCAAAATTTATCTTGATTTTTGTATCCAGTTTAATAATAAGCTATCTGTTAACACCCCTGGTTAAGAAAATGGCTAATGCTATTAATGGGTTTGACCATCCTTCTAAACGCCGCATTAATACTAAGTCTATTCCCAATACCGGGGGGATAGCTATCTTCACCGCTTTTATAATCAGCTATTTCCTTTTTAATGATCATTCCCTGTCTACCTATGGGATAATGTTCGGGGCCACCTTTATCTTTATTTTAGGCCTAATAGATGATATTTTTGAAATTTCTCCCCTCGTGAAACTTTTAGGTCAAATTGGTGCGGCCTCAATCTTAATCTATTACGGGATACAGATAAACTTTATTACCAATCCTCTAGGCGGTATGATCTATTTGGGATACTTTAGTTTTCCCGTTACCATCTTATGGGTAGTTGGTATTACGAATACGGTTAATTTAATTGATGGATTGGACGGTCTGGCGGCCGGTATATCAATAATCGCTACTATGACCCTTTTTGCAGTTGCAATGCAGGAATACCGTTTAATCCCCGCCGTTTTAGCTATTGCCTTGGCAGGCAGCCTCAGTGGTTTCTTGAAGTATAATTTCCATCCCGCAGAAATCTTTATGGGTGATTCAGGCTCGATGTTTACCGGTTTTATCCTGGCAGCAATTTCTGCCACTGGTGCCTTAAAGAGTGCAGCTGCTGTCACCATAGTTGTACCTATTTTGGCTTTAGGTGTACCTATTTTTGATACAATATTTGCGATCATAAGAAGGGTATACCACAACAAGCCAATTGGTGAAGCAGACCGGGGCCATATACATCACAGGCTTATAGCCTTAGGTTGGAGTCACAGACAGGCTGTTATCATAGTATATGGTAGTAGTTTAATGCTGGGAGCGACAGCTTTAATTATCAACGGACTCAATATTAAAAATGGCATGATACTATTTGGCCTGGCTATAACCGGTGTTATCTACGGGGCCTGGAAGCTCGGGATCTTTTCAACTGAACTCTCCCCTGACAGTCAAGCACTGGAAGAAAGTAACTAAACCCTTTACATTTACAAACTGTTGTGATATATTTAACAATAATCACGATGAAAATATAATCATGATTATCTCTTTAAAAACAAGGGTGCATTTATCTATTTTTAATAATATTTTCCTTATGAATATTAAATCGTAAAAAGTGGATATATTTTAAGATTTTCATTGGAAATTGAAAATTAACTATGATATAATTACTCTCTGTAGAGTTGCTAAAAATATGTACAGTCAGAGGTAATAAAAATGAATCCACAAGACTGGCGTAAAATTATGCGAACAATGGGTTTATTAACCCAACTCGGTATTGTTATCATTGTTAATATTGGAGTTGGTTTCTACCTTGGTCTCAAGTTAGACCAGTGGTTAGGATATACATATTTATTTAAGATTTTAGGTATCATCATCGGTATCGGATCCGGTTTTTATTCAAACTATAAGCTGATATTAGGTTCAATGGAAGACGATGAAGCTGATGAATAAGGATTAACTTTTCAAGAAAGGAGACTTTGCTATGAATCCCGGTCCAAAAGTCGTAACCCACCTATTCGGAAAATCATATCTACCAATTACTGATACCCTGATTGTCGGTTGGGTATCTGTTGTTTTAATTATTATCTTAGCCAAATATTTAACCAGCGAGTTAAAAATAAGGCCAGGTAAAAAACAGAATATTGCTGAATTTCTAATCACGGCAATTCATGACCAGATTGAGCCGATGCTTCCGGGAGAAGGCTGGCGGTTTTTACCTTTTATTGCCACCATATTCATCTATGTTGGTATAGGTAACCTAATCGGTTTATTACCGGGAGTTGTTAGTCCAACCGGTGACTTGAATACAACTTTAGGCTTGGCCTTAGTTGTATTTTTAACAAGTCATATCGAAGGTATGAGAGAAAAAGGAGTCTGGGGATACATAAAAAGTTTTGGACAACCAGTTATCTTTTTACTTCCCTTAAATGTTGTGGGTGAACTTGCGAAACCTATTTCACACTCTTTCCGTCTTTTTGGTAATATCGTAGGCGGTGGAATCATTATTACTTTAATCTATCAGGCAGCCCCGGGTTTAATCCCAGTACCTATCCATGCCTGGTTTGACTTCTTTATTGGTTTAATTCAGGCCTTGATCTTTGGTATGGTTGCCATTGCTTATATCTCTGTAGCAAAATCTTAAGGCAGGAATTTTCTTTTCGGCAGAAGGGAGGACACTTTATGATAGAATTTTCACCGGAAACTATTGAAATGATAATAAGAAGTGTTTCTGTAATCGCAGCCGGCCTGGCCCTGATAGCGGGAGTAGGTCCCGGCGTCGGTATGGGCTTTGCTGCTGGTAAAGCTACTTCTGCAGTTAGAAGGCAGCCGGAAGCACGGGGAGCGATAGTTACTACTATGCTCTTAGGACAGATAATTTCAGGTTCCACAGGTATTTACTCTTTAGTTATTGCTATTTATCTGGTTTTCACTTAAAAATAGTTTTGAGGTTTAAGTTATGAAGTATATTAATGATCCGCGTCAAATGCAGATCGAAATAATAAAAAGAACGTATTTAATATCAAGTATACCTATTTTATACTCCTTAATTTCAGGCAATTTTGAAACTTTATTGGGCTTTATTTTCGGTCTGGTAATAAGTACTTTAATGTTAAGATTAAAGGCGATTAATATTCAAAAGGCACTTGATATGCAGGAAGGTAAAGCAGAATCCTTTATTAGAAACAGGTATTTCATTGAGTATGGTATTTATTTCGTTGTGTTAGTAGTTGCCAGGAAAAATCCTTCTTTAAACTTTCTGGCTGCAGCCATAGGACTGTTCATGATGAAGTTTACAGTGATCATGTGGGCAATCCTTGATATGGCCAGGGGAGGATTGAATAAAAAATTAGAAGAATATAAAGATTTAAAAGACGACAAATTTGAGAAAGGGGGAAAATAAAATGGTAGAATTTTCACCACAAGTTATTGATACTATTATTAGAGCTGCTGCCCTACTAGGAGCTGGATTTGCCATGATTGCCGGTATTGGTCCTGGTATTGGTCAGGGTTATGCTGCCGGTAAAGCAGTCGAATCTGTAGCACGCGATCCTGAAGCAAGAGGTAATATTATTACTACTATGCTTTTAGGTCAGGCTGTAGCAGAGTCAACTGGTATATATTCCCTGGTTATTGCGATCGTTTTAATCTTTACAATATAACGGAACATATGAGAGGGAGTTTTTCCCTCTCTTTTTAGCATTCATTTTATTATTATTATAATTTTTCCCATTTTTTATATTTTTGATTTCACGGGAGGTGAAGGACTTTGGTTGAAATAAACACAACCTTATTATGGCAGGTATTTAACTTTTTTGTACTTATGTGGCTTTTGAAGAGATACCTATATGGTCCTGTCAAAGAAATTTTAGATAAAAGAGAAAAGACGATTAAAAACGAAATAGAAGAAGCAGAAGAGAAACATACAGAAGCGATGGAATTAAAAGAAGAATATAAATCTGAACTGAGAAGGGCCAGAGAAAAATCTTCAGATATTATTGAAAAAGCGGAAAGAAGAGCACGGGAACGTGCCAAAGAAATTATAAATAATGCCAAAGAGCAGGCCGAAAAGATCGAGGAAGATAAGATGAGAGAGATCCAACAGGCCAAAGTAGAAGCCAGAAAAGAGATCAGAGATGAGTTTGCTGATGTTACTTTACAGGCGGCTGCTCAAATGATTGGCAGAGAGCTGGACCGTGAAAAACATGAAGAACTGATAGCTCAATACATCGAGACACTTGATCAAGAGAAATTGGGTGATGTTCAGTGAAAAAGAATGAAATAGCCCGCCAATATAGTAAGGCCCTTTATGAAATTGGTGATGAAAAAGATAACCTATTTGAACTTTATGATGAACTAAAAGAATTAAACAGATCAATAAAAGAGAATGAAAGTTTAAGTGAAGCGCTTTTTCATCAACGTGTCTTAGTAGAGGAAAAACAGAGAGTCTTTAAAAGAGTTTTTGAAGATAAACTTTCTGATGATATCTATAAGTTTATGATGCTTTTGATCGAAAAACGTAGAATATATTTTCTGGAAAACATAGTTGCAGAGTTCAGAAGACAGGTCTATAAACATGAGAATATTATAACTGTGGAAGTAACTACCGCAGTTGAAATGAGTTCTGAAACCAAAGATAAATTAAAAGCAAAACTTAATGAACATGTAGATAAAAAGATCGAAATGGAAGAATACTGTGATCCCGATATAATCGGAGGCATGGTTTTAAAAATAGGAGACTACCTAATTGACGGTAGTATAAAGAGCAAGTTAGAATCCCTTGAAGAACAAATCAAGAAAATTCCATTACAGGAGATTGGGGTGTAATATGATATGGAACTTAGACCGGAAGAGATTAGTTCGATTATAAAAGAAGAAATTAAAAATTATGATAAGAAAATTGAATCTGTCGGCGTGGGAACTGTATTAGATGTTGGAGATGGTATTGCCCACGTATATGGACTAGAAGATGCTAAGTCCAATGAACTACTAGAGTTTCCCAATGGTGTCTATGGTATGGCATTAAACTTAGAAGAAGATAACATAGGTGTAGTATTATTAGGTAATGAAACAAAAATTAGTGAAGGCGATACAGTCAAGAGAACAGGTAATGTAGTAGAGGTGCCTGTGGGAGAGGAACTTTTAGGACGTGTCGTGAATCCACTTGGTATTCCGCAGGACGGTAAAGGCGAAATTAATACCGAAAAAACAAGACCTGTAGAGAAAAAAGCGCCCGGTGTTATTGAAAGACAGCCTGTAGAAGAACCACTGCAAACTGGTTTAAAAGCGATTGACTCCATGGTGCCAATCGGAAGAGGCCAGCGTGAGTTGATTGTTGGTGACCGTCAGACCGGTAAAACTGCGATTGCTATCGATACCATTATCAACCAGAAAGATCAGGATGTTATCTGTATCTATGTTGCAATTGGACAGAAGGAATCATCAATTGCGAGATTAACTGAAGAACTGCAGGAACGCGGAGCCATGGACTACACGATAGTAGTAAATGCTTCTGCTTCTAAGCCTGCTCCTATTAGATACCTTGCACCCTATGCTGGTTGTGCAATGGGCGAACATTTTATGTATGAGCAGGATAAAGATGTTTTAGTTGTTTATGACGATTTATCAAAGCATGCGGTAGCCTATCGTGCAATGTCACTGCTTTTAAGAAGGCCACCTGGAAGGGAAGCTTATCCTGGTGATGTTTTCTACTTACACTCTCGTCTACTTGAGAGAGCCGCTAAACTTAGTGATGAAAGAGGGGCTGGTTCCTTAACAGCCTTACCTATTATAGAAACTCAGGCCGGTGATATATCTGCCTATATTCCAACCAACGTTATTTCCATCACTGATGGTCAGATCTATCTAGAAAGTGAATTATTCTTCTCAGGTGTAAGACCTGCGATCAATGTTGGTACCTCTGTGTCAAGGGTTGGAGGTAATGCGCAGATTCAGGCCATGAAAGATATTGCCGGTACCTTGAGACTGGACCTATCTCAGTATAGAGAGCTTGAGGCTTTTGCCCAGTTCGGTTCAGATTTAGATGAAGCCACCCAGCAGAAACTGGCAAGAGGGGAAAGAATCGTTGAAACCTTAAAACAGCCTCAGTATACACCAATGCCGGTTGAAAAACAGATTATAATAATCTATACAGTTGTAAATGGTCATTTAGATGATATCCCGGTCAGTAATATTGAAAGATTTGAAGAAGAATTTCTGACCTATATTGATAATAACCATGAATATTTACAGCAAAAACTGAAAAAAGAAGAAGAATTAACCGAAGAAATCGAGAATAAATTGGTATCTGTAATTGAAGAATTTAAAGAGATCTTTGAAGTTAAAGAGGAGAGTATTGTTTCAACTGAAGATGAATTAATGCAGGAATCGGAAGAAACTGAAAAAACAGCAGAAATTGAAGAAGAGGTTGAAGAAGCTTAAAGATAGGACCTTTTAAAGATTGAGGTGAATGTTTATGGAAACGATGCGAGATATTAAGCGTCGTATAAATAGTGTTAAAAATACTAAAAAAATTACGAGAGCGATGAAGATGGTGGCTGCAGCTAAGCTGCAGAACTCTCAAAAATATGCCCGTCAGGCTAAACCATTCTTCACTAAAACAAGAAAAATACTTTCCGATGTCCATAAATTCTCGGGGATTAAGGATGAACATCCACTTCTTAAAAAATCAGAAGGAGAAAAAAAACTTCTGATCATGCTTAGTGGAGATAGAGGACTTTGTGGTGCATATAATGCAAAGGTAATCGAGGAAGCGGAAGATTTTTTGAATAAAAATCCTGATACAGAAATTTATGCACTGGGAAGTAAGGCAAGAGATTACTTCAAAAGAAGAAATTATGATTTCATTAAGGAATATGAACAGCTGGAGGATTATCCCAGTTTCTATTTCGCTCGCCAGCTGACCGATGAAATTATAGAGATCTTTAAAGGTAAAAAGTTTAACCAGATAAATGTAATATACACTCATTTTGAATCTGCCTTAACCCAGCATGTCAAAAACATCACTTTATTACCTATCGATGCAGAAGAGATCGATAGGGAATTAAGTGATAAAGGTGAAAAGGCAAGTGAAGAACATGTAGATTATATCTATGAACCATCAGCCAAAGAAATTTTAGATTTGCTTTTACCCAAGTATGTAAATAATACCATGTATTCAATTTTATTAGAATCAAAAGCAAGTGAATTTGGATCTAGAATGACTGCAATGGATAATGCTACTGAAAATGCGAATGAAATGATTGATGATTTAACGTTAAAATATAATAGAGCCCGTCAAGCATCCATTACAAAAGAAATTACTGAAATAGTCGGCGGGGCTGAAGCATTGAAATAAAGGAGGAGTTTTCGTGAGTGACGACCAAAATTTAGGTAAAGTAGTTCAGGTTATCGGACCGGTTGTCGATGTTGAATTTCCAAGTGGTAACCTACCTGAAATATATAATGCTGTGGAAGTTATTAGAGGCGAAGAAGAAGAAACTCTCGTAATAGAGGTCATGCAGCAGCTCGGCGATAATAGAGTCCGCTGTGTTGCGATGGATTCGACCGATGGCCTGGTAAGAGGAATGAAAGCTTTTGATACCGAGGGACCAATTAGTGTTCCCGTTGGCGAAGAGGTATTAGGCCGTATGTTTAATGTTGTCGGTGATACTATTGATAATAAGGGTGAAGTTGGTAATGACGAAAGATGGCCCATACATAGAGAGGCCCCTGGATATGAAGAACAACAGACTTCAACCGAACTATTTGAAACCGGAATCAAAGTTATTGACCTTTTAGCCCCCTATACTAGGGGAGGTAAGGTCGGTCTCTTTGGTGGTGCCGGTGTAGGTAAAACCGTACTTATTCAGGAACTAATAAATAATATTGCTTTAGAGCACGGTGGTTATTCTGTCTTCTCCGGTGTAGGAGAAAGAACCAGAGAGGGGAATGACCAGTGGCTTGAATTTCAAGAAGCGGATATCTTGGACAAAGTTGCTTTAGTATTTGGACAGATGAATGAACCACCAGGAGCCAGAATGAGAGTTGGACTTACTGGACTAACTCTAGCTGAATATTTCCGCGATGAGTTAGGGCAGGATGTACTATTATTTATTGATAATATTTTCCGTTTCATTCAGGCCGGTTCAGAGGTTTCTGCTTTATTAGGTAGAATGCCTTCTGCGGTTGGTTATCAGCCGACCCTGGCCTATGATGTTGGTGCCTTACAGGAAAGAATTACATCAACAAAAAAGGGTTCGATCACATCCGTCCAGGCTATTTACGTACCGGCAGATGACTTGACTGACCCTGCACCAGCAACAACCTTTGCTCACCTGGATGCTACAACTGTACTGTCCAGACAGATCGTTGAGAAAGGTATTTATCCTGCGGTTGATCCCCTGGATTCAACATCTAATATTATGGATCCCAGAATTATTGGGGAAGAACATTATGGGGTTGCCCGTGATGTGCAGGAGATCTTACAGGAATACCAGGACTTACAGGACATTATAGCTATCCTGGGTATGGACGAATTATCTGAAGAAGATAAGATCGTTGTAAATAGAGCGAGAAGACTTGAGAGATTCTTATCTCAACCTTTCTTTGTGGCCGAACAGTTTACCGGTCAGCCCGGTACTTATGTTGAACTAGATGATACCATTAGAGGCTTTAAAGAGATCGTTAATGGTAAGCATGACGACTTACCGGAAGAAGCATTCTACATGGTTGGTACTATTGATGAAGCTGTCGATAAGGCAGAAAGATTAAGAGCTGAAGGTAAAGCAAGGAAAGAAAAGTCTGAAAAGAAACAAGGTGAATAATCATGGCACCGAAAAATAAGATTTTGCTGGAAATTATAACGCCTAAAAAAACTGTATACAAAGATGAAGTTGATGGTGTTGAAGCTCCGGCTGTTGATGGGTTGATAGGGATCCTTCCCCGTCATGCTCCCTTAATCACTGCCTTGAAAACAGGTGTGATTAGAGTGAAAATTGATAATAAAGAAAGATTTATCTCGGTTAGTGAAGGTATCATGGATGTTAAACCAGATCAGGTTAACATAGTGGCGAGAACGGCTGAACTTCCAGAAGAAATTGATTTAGAACGGGCTAAACAAGCAAAAGAAAGAGCGGAAGAAAGACTGGAAGAGAGCAGTTCTAAAATGGACCACTATCGGGCAGAAGGGGCTTTAGAAAGAGCCTTAGCCCGCATCAAAGCAGCCGAAAAACACCATAGTGAATATTATTAATATTTGTAATATAAAGCCCCATTTTATTGGGGCTTTTTCTAATT
>CAZGMM010000024.1:0-26637 GCA_964526845.1 uncultured Halanaerobiales bacterium
CGCCCATTAATATAGGCGAGGCTTTCTCGGCTCAAATCGGTAATAGTAATTTCTGGCTGTGCCCATTCCAAGGTTGAAAATATTTTGAAAAATGGTTCCCAGTATGGAAAGATTAGATATTTAATCGGCGGTCTCCATGGTTTTAATAAATACGAATTACTGAAAGATATCGATTATGTCTGTGGTACCCACTGCACCCAAAATAAAAGGCAGATTAAAAAAAGATATCCTAATAAATGGATTGAAGGTGGGGTAGGTAGGGTTATTAACGTTTAAATAATATATAATTCATTAAGGCCCTTTCAGGGTCTTTTTTATTTTATAAAGGAATATTAATAAATATCAAGAAATTATATATGTAGTAGGGTAAGGGGGGAAGGAAATTGTTTGTAATAACCATATCGAGACAAACTGCCAGTCTGGGTGATGAAATTGCTGCTGAATTAGCTGATAAATTGGGAGTTAAATTAATTACAAGAAACTATGTGATAGATAACTGGTTATCTGAAATTGCAGATGAGCATGATCTACATATGTTGAGAGAAACTTCAAAATATTATCTGAGGACTGCCCAGAATGGGCAAACTTTCAAAGAATATATTATTGAAAGATTAAAAAAGGAGGCTGAAGAACAAAGCCTTGTTATTTTAGGACTCGGTTCCCAGATTATTTTTAAAGATTATGCCCATGCAGTCCATATTAAAGTAATCTGTTCTGATGGTCGAAGAGTAAAGAGAATAATGGAAAAATACAATATTCAGCAGGAACAGGCGGTTAGAACACTTGATTTAAGTGATAGAAAGCATAGGAGATATGTACACCGGTTGTTTAATAAAGACTGGGAAAATATTTCCTTGTACCATATGAGTATAAATACAGATGGACTGGATATTAAAGAGGCCTCTAATTTAATAATCCATCTTTTAGAGATGAAAAAAGAAGAGCCGCAACCTTTATTTCGCCCCCAGGAAGAGATAACAGTGAAAAGAATGAACAGTAAAGATATTGATTTTGTGCATGAAAGTGAAAGAGATTTTGCAGAAATACTTGATATGTATAATATAGAGTGGGAATACGAACCATCTGAATTTCCATTAGAATGGGATGCAGAAGGTAATATAGTATTAGGTTTTAGACCTGATTTTTATTTGCCAGAATTTGATACCTATATTGAATTAACCACAATGAAGCAGAAATATGTGACTGAAAAAAATAAGAAAGTTAAATTATTACAAGAATTATATCCTGATATTAATGTTAATATTGTCTATAAAAAGGACTACCATAAATTACTTAAAAGGTTTGGGGTTAATAATATAAGAGAAGATGAGGATGGTAAAGATGAATAATAAAAATATCGGCGAGATCGTCTATAGTGAAGATGAGATTCAAAAAAAGGTAATGGAAATAGCTGCAAATATAAATCGAGATTTCAAGGATAAAGAACCCTTATTAATCGGTATATTAAAAGGTTCTATCTATTTTTTATCTGATTTAAGTAGATTATTAGATATCGATCATAATATAGACTTTTTATCTATAGGGCGCTTTCAGACTACCGAAGGGCCCAGAGAAAAGGTTAAGATTACCAAAGATCTTGATTTAAGTATAAGAAATAGAGATATCATAGTTGTGGAAGATATTATAAGGACAGGTTTAACCCATAGCTATATATTAAAAAATTTGGAGCCTAGACAGCCCCAAAGTATTAACCTCTGCGTATTTTTAGATTGTCAGGAGCAAAGATTGGTTGACCTTCCCATAAAGTATAGTGGGTTTGAGATGGATAGCAGATTTGTTATAGGTTATGGGTTGGATTACAAAGAAAAATATAGGAACCTACCTTTTGTGGCAGAGTTTAAAGAATAAAAAAAGGCTCCAACGAACCTTTCTCGATTTTTTATTCCTTTCGCAATCTTCTTCGCATCGAAGTTCTTTTTTTACTCTCGAAATCCTTTCTTTAAATCTTCCTCGGTCAATGTAGAGCTTATTTATTGATGTTAGTGCTTATTCAGTACTAACCATCTATAAATTTCTCTCATTAACCTCCAATTTAAAGTCCAGATTTCGCTTAAATCTAGAACCTCGATAAAGATTGTTACTTAGAATAAATCCTCTTAGGGATTCCTTGGAGCCTATTTATATTATAGGTTAATATATTAAATTAGTCAAAGCAGATAATTCACCTATAATGTAAATTAAATGTTAATAGCTTGTTAATGCTTTGTAATATTCTATATATCGCAAAATATCTAATATTTATAAATATATTTTATAATTAAAGATTGAATTTTCTTGATAAAAAGTGTTATTATTAAGAAAAATATACATGAAAGGGGTCAAAAAAATGTCTGAAGAAAAATATTTGGTTTTTGCATTTAATGGTGAAACTAATTGTTTTGTCCATGCTTTATTAAATGCTGAGGAGTTTTATGAAGAAGGCTTTGATACAAAACTGGTTATTGAAGGTAGTGCCACCAAACAGATTAAACTCATGGATGATCCGGAAAATCAGTTTGCTAATTTATATAAACGAGTTAAAGACAAAGGATTAATTGATTGTGTATGTAGGGTATGCGCTAAAAAAATGGAATCCTTAGACTCGGCCCGTAAACAAGACCTGCTTATTTGTGATTCCCTTTCCGGCCATGTTAGTATGGCCAGATATCTAAAAGAGGGATATCAAATAATTACTTTTTAAATTATAGGGGGATTATAATGTTAAAAGGTTTTAAGAAGTTTGTATTGCGAGGTAATGTGGTGGAGATGGCCGTCGGTATTATAATAGGTCTTGCTTTTAATAAGATAATTAATTCTTTTGTCAATGATATATTGATGCCGCCGATCAGTTTACTGGTAGGCAAAATAAATTTTTCCAACTTATATATCAACTTAAGTCAACGTGAATTTGCTAATATGGCTGAAGCAGAAGCAGCTGGAGTACCAATAATAAAGTATGGAGTTTTTATAAATACCGTTATTGATTTTCTATTAATGGCATTTTTGCTATATTTAGTTATAACATATTATAATAAATTGAAAGAAATGAAAAAAGAAGAAGAAATAGCTAAAGCACCTGATACAAAGCAGTGTCCTTATTGTTATTCAACTATCAATATAAAAGCTACAAGGTGTCCGAACTGTACGGCTGAATTAGAATAATTAATATAATTATGGGGTTGATCTTGTTATGGAAAATGGAATTTTAGGACAAACTTTTTTAAATAATACAATATATAATTATTTAATATCGCTTTTAATTATAATTGTGGGCGGAATGGCTGTCCGATTATTTAAATATTTATTTTTAGAAAAGATCCACAATATGATTAGAAAAGTTTCTGAAAGTTTTGGGGGATTCTTTAATAAAGCTCTTGATAAAAGAGTAATACCCTTAGCATATCTGATTATTATATTTGGATCCTTAAATAGGTTAGTTTTGAGTTCAACTATTGATAAAATCTTAAATATCATATTTATTTTCATTATTGTGGTATATATTACCTTATTGATTCAGGATATTATTATTTATACTATGAAAAAATATTGGGAGAAAAAACAAAGTAATCAGGCCCAGGAAACAGTCTTTACAGTCTCGGTCTTTATTATTAAACTAACTACCTGGTTGATTGCCCTACTATTTATCTTAGATAACTTAAATATTGAAATTAGGGGACTTATTACCGGCCTGGGTGTAGGTGGTATAGCAATTGCTTTTGCAGCCCAGACAATTTTAGCTGATATCTTCAGTTACTTTACCATATTTTTAGATAGGCCTTTTGATATCGGAGATTTTATTATCGTAGGAGACTACTTGGGTACTGTTGAACATATTGGTATTAAAACCACCAGGATAAGGAGCTTAAGTGGAGAACAGTTAGTTTTTTCTAATAATGATCTAACTAACTCAAGAATCAATAATTACAAAAGGATGCAGAGAAGAAGGATCAATTTCAAATTTGGAGTTATTTATGGAACTGCCCTGGAAAAATTAGAGAAGATACCGTCATATATTGAAGAAATCATAAATAGTGTTGAAAAAACCACCTTTGATAGAGCTCATTTTGCTTCTTATGGAGACTATAGTTTAATTTACCAAGTCGTCTATTATGTGGAAGATAGTGACTATAAGGTATACATGGATATTCAGGAAAAAATAAATTTAAAGTTGAAAGAAAAGTTTAATGAAGAAGGTATTGAATTTGCATTTCCCACTCAAAGTGTACATGTTTATGATAATACGGGTAATAGTGATATTCAGCCGGTTGAGAGAATAAAGGAGGAAGAAAATAATGAGTGAAAACAAAGAAAAGTTTCCTGTTAGTAAAACTGAGGAAGAATGGAAAGAAATTTTAACCAAGCGAGAATTTTTGGTATTAAGAAAGGGTAAAACAGATCCTCCTTATAAAAATGAGTATTATCATTTTGATGAGGATGGTATATTTAAATGTGCGGCCTGTGGTAACGAGCTCTTTGATTCTGAAGATAAATATGATTCGGGTTCCGGTTGGCCCAGTTTTATCAGGCCGATTAGAGAGGCTGCGGTCGATTACAGAGATGACTATAAACTCTCTCACAAAAGGACCGAAGTAATCTGCAGTCAATGTGGAAGTCATTTGGGCCACCGTTTTGAAGATGGCCCTGAGCCAACCGGATATAGGTACTGTATGAATTCAACTTCACTTGATTTTGAAGAACGCAAATAGTTTGTAAAGTATAAACTTGACTAAAATACTCGGATATCATATAATAGCATCAGTATAGATGCTGTTCCTTAAAAACTAAATAAAAGGAAGGTGTAAAAATGGAATATTTATATGGACCTGTTCCCTCCAGAAGACTGGGATTATCACTCGGTATTGACCTTATCCCATATAAGATCTGTTCTTTTAACTGTATTTATTGTGAATGCGGAGAAACTACTAACCTTACAAGTACTAGAAAAGAATTTAAACCTGTAGATAAAATTATTGCAGAACTAGATGAATATCTGCAAGATGATCCCGAATTAGATTATATTACTTTTTCTGGTTCAGGGGAACCAACCCTATATTTACATATAGGAAAAATTATAGATTTTTTAAAAGAAAACTATCCGAAATACGATACCGCCCTTTTAACAAACAGCAGCCTATTATCGCGTAAAAAAATTAGAGAAGAATTAAAAAATCTTGATTTAATTGTCCCTTCTTTAGATTCTGTGATTGAAGAAAATTATCAAAAGATCAACAGACCTCATCAAGATATTAAACTTACAGATATCATAGATGGTTTAATTAAGTTAAGAGAAGAGTTTTCAGGCAAAATATTTTTGGAAGTTTTTATTGTACCCGGCATAAATGATACTGAAGAAGAGTACCATAAATTTAAAGAGGTTATTGAAAAGATTAAGCCCGACCGGGTTCAACTTAATACCCTTGATAGACCGGGTACGGAAGATTGGGTAGAACCAGCTTTAGAAAAAGATTTAAATAAGGCGGTTAATATCATAGGTAAGAAGGCTGAAATAATTGGTAAGTATTCACCCACTAAAAAGAAAAAAGGCATGAGCCATGCTGTTAAAAAAAGAATAGTGGAAACAATCAGAGTAAGGCCATGTACTGTAAAAGATCTATCAGAAATTTTAGACCTGCATGTGAACGAAGTAAATAAATACTTAAGAGAAATTGATAAGGAATATAATTTGAAGATGAAAGAACAGACCAGAGGAAGGTTTTACTTCCTGAGTAAGGAGGAATAAACATGGCTAATCAAATAAAAGTAGACTGTGTAGGAGAAAACTGTCCAGTACCTCTAGTAGAAACCCGCAAAGCAATCCGTAAAGCAGAGGAAGGTGACATAATAACGGTTACTGGTGATCACCCTGCTTCTAAAAAGGAGATTCCAATGGCTGTTGATTCAATGGGTTTAGAATTGTTGTCTGTTGAAGATAAAAATGACCATTGGGAAATAAAAATTAAGGTATAGAGGTGTGAAATATGGAAGATAAGGCCACTTTAATTGTAGAAAGTGGAGATTATGATAAGTTATATAGTGCCTTTATTATAGGTAATGGAGCATTATCAATGGGCATGGATGTTTCTATGTACTTTACATTTTGGGGCCTCGAAAGGTTGAAAAAAGGGCAACTTGATAAAGGTCCTCTTTCCAAGATGAATTTTTTGGGCCTTGGTAAATTATATATGAAATGGAAGATGAAAAAAGCGAATGTCCGTCCACTGGAAGATATGTTACAGGATTATGTGGAATTAGGTGGTAAGATATTTGCCTGTGATATGACTATAGATATAATGGGAATCGATAAAGAAGAATTAAGGGATGAAGTTATTACTGAATACTGCGCTGTGGGAACTTATATTAAAGAAGCCAGGGATTCAGAAATAACTTTATATATATAAAAATTGAGGTGATTTGATGAATAAGGATATGGTTTATCTTGACAACTCGGCTGTTACTAGAATTGATGAAAAAGTATTAGAAGCTATGAAACCTTACTTTTTTGACACTTATGCTGTGGCAACTTCTGAGTTTGCCTATACAATGGGTATTGAGGCCAAAGAGGCTTTAGAAGAGGCAAGGGCAACAATAGCTGATTCCTTAAAGGCTGATCCCGAGGAGTTAATATTTACATCGGGTGCTACTGAATCCAATAACTTAGCCTTAAAAGGGATAATGTACAATCAAAAAGAAAAAGGACACTTGATAGTTTCTGATATTGAAGATTTTTCAGTTCTAAATTCAGCCAAAAAATTAGAAAAACAGGGTTATGAGGTTAGTTATATTAGTGTAGATGGGGAAGGTAAAGTTAATATAGAAGAATTAAAGGATAGCGTTAGAGAAGATACTGTATTAGTATCGATTCAACATGCCAACCAGGAAATTGGTACGGTTCAAAATATTAAAGAAATAGCTGAACATCTTGATGGAAAGGATATCCTATTTCATACAGATGCAACTCATACCTTTAAAAGGATTCCTATCGACACCAGAGAAATACCAGTTGATCTCGTAACCATTTCTGCTCATACCATCCATGGACCGAGGGGTATTGGGGCACTTTATAAAAGAAAAGGTGTTAAATTAACCAAAATAATGGATGGTGGATTTCAAGAAAATGATTTAAGAGCTGGACTGGAGAATATTCCCTCAGCTGTAGGTTTTGCTAAAGCTGTTGAATTGGTAAGAGAAGAAGAAAACGAAAAGATTAAATCTTTAAGAGATAGATTGATAAATAAAGTAGAAGAAGAGATTGAAGATGTGACATTAAATGGAGCGAGAGTAGACAGAATTCCTCAGAATGCAAATATTACTTTTCATTATGTAGAAGGTGAATCAATTACCCTCCACTTAGACATGAGGGGCTTTGCAGTAAGTACAGGATCAGCTTGTTTTAGTAAATCACTGGAAGCTAGTCATGTAATACTTGGTATAGGTGGGGACCATGAAAGGGCCCACGGCTCAATCAGATTTACTTTCAGCAGATATAATACTGAGGAAGATGTAGATAAAATCGTGGAAGCTGTAAAAGATGTTGTTGAAAATTTAAGAGAAATTAGTCCCTTAGGTAAGAAAGGAAGTGAATAAAAATGAGTTCTCCCTATAGTGATAAGGTTATAGAATATTTTCAAAACCCCAAAAATGTAGGTGAATTAGAAGATCCCGATGGTATTGCAAAAGAAGGTTCGCCTGCCTGTGGTGATATGGTACAACTTCATCTTAAAGTTGATGAAGACACTCAGGAAATAACGGATATTAAATTCCGATCATATGGATGTGCTTCCAATATAGCAACAGGTTCTATTATTACAGAGATGGCCAAGGGTAGTACGATTGAAAAAGCAAAAGATATTACCTGGCAGCAGGCTGCTGATGAATTAGGTGGTTTGCCTGCGGTTAAAAACCATTGTTCTGTATTGGCCGTTGATGCCTTAAAAGAAGCTATCCGAGATTATGAAGAAAAACATGGTTTGGTTAAAGAAAAAGTTCCTACTACCATAGAAGTAGTAAAAGAAAGACTAAAACACGTGATGAATCCCATTCATGGACTTGATGTTTTAAAAACTAATTTAATAGAAGATATAGAGCTAGATGATAAAACTATCATAATAAAAGTAGACTTAGCAGAAGATCATCAGTTCGCACCAGTTGTAAAAGAGGACATCAAAGAAAAACTAGAACCACGCTGGGATATAGAAGAAGTAATTGTAAAATATAAAGAATAAAGCAAGAATTGCCCGGGTAGCCGGGCATTTTTTTTATCAAAAAGTTTAATTAATATTTAAAAATTCCTTATTATATATTAAGATAATAGATAGAAAGAAATATAATTGGAGGTGACTGCTATCAATCTGGAAAAAACTAAAGAAGATGTTAAATCATTGGCCAGAGAAGTAGGTAGCTATCAGTTAGAAAAATTAGATCAAAAATTAAATGTATCACAAAAATCAACCTATTTGGATTTAGTTTCAGAAGTAGATAAAAATTCGGAAGAAAAAATAGTAAACTGGATAGAAAGTAATTTTCCTGAACACAGTATTTTAGCAGAAGAAAGCGGGGTTTCCGATAAGGATTCTAGGTATAAATGGGTAATTGATCCTTTAGATGGGACTACCAACTATGTTCATGGTTTTCCAATTTTTTCAATTTCGATAGCTTTAATGGAAAATGAAACCCCCGTTTTAGGAGTTATTTATATACCTTATTTAAAAGAAATGTATACCGCTGTAAGAAATAAGGGAGCATATTTAAACGGAAAACCCATCAAAGTAAATATAAAAAGTGACCTTAAAGAAAGTCTTTTAGTTACCGGGTTTCCCTACAATCTGACCGAAGATGAATATAATAATATCAATATCTTCAGTACTCTCTTGTTAAAATCAAGAGGTATTAGAAGAATTGGTAGTGCCGCCTATGATTTAGCCTGTGTAGCAGCCGGTAAGTTAGATGCATTTTGGGAATTAAAACTAAGCCCCTGGGATGTAAAAGCAGGGATAGTATTGATCCGAGAAGCGGGTGGCAAGGTTATAGAAACAGATTATCACGGACATTATTTAATAATAGCCGGTCCAGCAGAACTAACAGATAAGCTCTATGAAGAGATTAAAAAAGTTCATAATTAAATAACATTTAAATAAAGAGATAATAAAAAGGAGAGCTTAAATAAGCTCTCCTTTGATATTTAATATTTATTTTGTTTTAAGCAGATCTTTCATTTCGATAGCTTACCGGTTTCTTTGAGATATTTTTAAGCCACGGTATTAGATAGTAATCAAGACCAAAGGCTTTACCTGCACCGGCGAGTAGTGTTATGGAAATCAAGAGTATCCAGAGTGGTTCCCAGATACCGGCTGTTGATCCAATTGCTCCAAAAACAAAGTTGATACTCATTCCGATTGAAACTAAGGCAAATAGGAATGTTAAGAAGCCTGCTATTAAGGCAAGTCCGGTAATTATTTCAGTGACTACTAAAACTTTCTGGAAAAAGATCTGATTTGGAACTATAAAAGTTTCCATTAAATCAATATAAAATTGTGGTGTTCCAGAACTCCATAGATAAGATGACGCTCCTGATACTAAGTGTTCTTCTGATCCAAATAACCAACCCTGACTTACTTTATTTATACCTTCTATTAAAAATCTTAAACCTACAAAAACCCTTAAAAAGGCCAACCAGTAGGTACCTGATTTTTTCATCATATGTCTTACCAGCATACCAATACCTCCTCGTGTATCTTTAAATTGATGTTCTATATAATCGCCTATTAAACTGAATCCGCCGATTCCAAATAAATAATGCATGTTAATAAAGTGTTTCATAAACATTGCCCAAAAACCTTTAAGGGCAATTGTAAAATCACCAAATGGTTTAAGTTCAGCCACACCATAATTAGCCCCAACTGAAACCATAATTCCGTGCATATTAGGTTCAAAAACCTCTAAAGCCTTGTTTTTCATTTTTGCTTCAATATTTTCTGCAACACATTCTCCACCCTGAACTGCGGCCTCAACCAATTGAGGTAAGGGGCGTTCGCGGTCATGTGTAAACAGAGCATTATCTCCAATTGCATAAACATTATCATATTTGGTGGTCTGTAGGTACTTATCCACTTCAATTCGGTTATCTCTACTTAATTCAAGATCGGTTTTTTTCAGAATTTCTTTACCTTTAACTCCACCTGTCCAGATTACTGTATTGGAATCAATTCTTTTCCTTACATCAGTATCTTTGCCTGTTTTGCTTATTTCAATGTAATCTTTTGTTACATTACAAATAGCGTAACCATCAATTATTTCCACATCTAGTTCTTCACTTAGATAATCTTCAGCGTGGTCACACTGCTCATCACAAAGAACAGGTAAAATTCTTTCTAAGGCCTCGACTACTATTAAATTAACTTCGCTTCTAGAGATATCATAAGTATAACATAGATCATCAAACCATTCAGCTAATTCACCAGCTGTTTCAATACCGGTAAATCCGCCACCTCCAATCACAAAGGTGAGCATCTTTTTTCTTTTTTCAAGGTCTGACTCATTGGCTGCTAGTTTGAACATATTTCTTACATGTTCTCTTAATTTTACAGCATCATCTTCTGACCAAAGTGTATATGAATTATGTTCCATCCCTGGTATATTATAAAAAGTAGGTTCACTACCTATACCCAGGATTAAATGGTCATATTCATATTCCTGGTCGCTAGAAGCAATTTTATTATTTGCCAGGTCGAAGTCAATAATTTTATCTTTTATTACATTAACTTTAGTATTTTCAAAGAGTTGGTCTAAAGAAATTTCAACTCCACTTTTATCGACCCTGTTTCCAGCAACTTCGTGTAACTCGGTTAATAAGATATGTTTATCACGATCATTGATAAGATCGATTTGGACGTCTGGATCTTTACGAAACTTTTTGTTCAGATTTTTTGCTGCTTCTATACCGGCATATCCTGCCCCGAGTATTACTATTCGCTTGCTCATATAATCCCCCTTTACTTAATATTATGATTTGTTTTGTGAATTGAAATACATAAATAAATATATAATTCACAATAGATTTTATAAGTTTATATCTTTTCTCAATTTAAATAATAACTTATTTACTAAGGATTTTCAAGAAAAACTTGAGTTTTTTTATAATATTTCTAGAAATAATTTGCATTTTAAGAAATTATTAATTATAATATATTACAGAATCAAAAAAGGAGGGATAGCTGTGAGAAAAATCACACAAAAATCAATTTTATCTTTAGTTGCAGTATTTGTATTATTAGCAGCTTTTTCAGGGGGTGTAGCAGCACAAGATCTCAATAATGGAGAATATGTAGGATATGTTCCAGGCGACCATGGTGATATAGTAATTGAAGTCAAAGTTAATTTTGGTGAAATTACTGGAGTAGAAATTTTAAATAACTTAAAAACTACTCAGTATCCACATGAACCTGCTCGTGAATACTTTATCAACTTTCCTTCTGCAGTAATTAGAAACCAAGGAACAGAAGGTATTGACACAATTTCAGGGGCGACTGGTTCACATAATTCCTATACAGAAGCTGTAGATATGGCTTTAAGTATTGCTAGAGGAAACTATAATGGCAATACTTACTACGGTGTAAGTAGAGATTATGCACACGGGCATTACTTAGTAGAAGCTGTAATTGAAGGTGAAGAAATTAAAGATGTCAGCATAATTACGGCAAAGAATCCAGAAGAAGAAGCACTAGTTGGTCCAAAGAAGCCTGGTGAATATGACTATGAACCTGCTGTAGAAACTTTTCAAAATTGGGCTGATGTGGTTTTAGAAAATCAATCAGTTAGTGTAGATGTAGTTTCTGGAGCAACTCATACAGACCATGGCTTAAATGGTGCTTTAGCTCAATGCTTAACTCAAGCTGGTTTAAATCCTGATGATTACAAATAATTTTAGTTGTTAGTTTAATATTATATAAGCAAGGGCCCTTCTTTAGGGCTCTTGTTTATAGTATATAAATAAAGTTAAATAAGGTTGTAGATAAAAATGAATTATAAAAGATTTTTGGTTGCAATTATAATTTTAATAATAATAATAGGCGGTATGTATTTTATTGGGAATAATAATCCGGGTAATCGAAATAATACGACTGAACCAAATGATGATATAAATAACAAGGCTGAAGTAACAAAAACAGATGGTTCAGAATTTTTAATGGATACCCTTGTCAGATTAAGGATTCATGATGAACAGTCCCAGCGGATATTAGATGAAACATTCAACAAATTACGGTATCTGGAAAATATATTTAGTAAAACTATTACTGAAAGTGATGTTTCTAAAATCAATTCTAATGCCGGTAAAAAAGCAGTAGAAGTTAGTGATGATACATATAAATTGTTAGAAGAAGCTTATCAATTTGCAGAAAAAACTAATGGTGTTTTCGATCCCACGATAGGTCCTTTAGTTTCTTTGTGGGGAATAGGTACAGAAGACCAACAGGTTCCTACAGAAGAGGAAATTAATAATAAATTAAAAAAAGTGGATTATAAGAAGCTAGAACTTAGAGATGACAATAAGGTTTTTTTAAGAGAGGAAGGTATGTCTCTTGATTTAGGTGCGATTGCTAAGGGTTTTGCAGCCGACTATGTCTTAAATTATTTTAATGAAAAAGATGTGGATAGTGCCTTTATCAATATGGGTGGGAATGTTTCTGTTCATAGAGATAAAATAGATGATACTTTATGGAGTATCGGAATTCAGGACCCTGACCAGACCCGGGGTAGTATCATAGCAGCGGTTGAAGGAGAAGATATGTCTGTAGTTACTTCCGGCAATTATGAGAGATATTTTACAAAAGATGGCGTTAGATACCATCATATAATTAATCCGGAAACCGGTTACCCCGCCCGCGAGGGAATAATAAGTTCGACCGTTATTTCTAATAATTCTAGTTATGCAGATGCGTTATCAACTTCTTTTTATATTTTAGGAATAGAGAAATCATTTGAAATTGCAAAATCAATGGAAGATATTAATATCGTGTTAGTTACCGAAGATAATAAAGCTTACGTAAGTGAAGAGCTCAAAGATCGTATCAGATTTACAACCGAAGAACTGGAAGTTATATATAGATAATTTCAAAGTGAAAATGTAGGTGATTAAGATGTTTTGGGATCAATACCCCGATTTTGCTGATGAACTAAATAATTTTGAAAAATATTTTCGCAATCAATTATCCAGTAGTAATAAATTGATAACTGAGGAAATAAAAAGACTAGCTGAAGCAGGTGGTAAAAGAGTAAGACCTGCTTTATTAATCTCAGTAGCACATCTGGGTGAATACAAACAAGATAGGATTTGGCCGATGGCTGCTGCCATAGAGATGATTCATCTTGCTACTTTAATACATGATGATGTGATAGATAAGTCATCTTTACGGAGAGGTGTAAAAACTACCCACCAGAAATATACCAATAAAACAGCTATTTTTATGGGTGATTATCTATTTGCTCTTTCCATGCAGATCATATTAGAAGAATTCGGTGATGAAAAAATCGACGGGGCCTTATTAAGACAGATGAAAAATACGATAAAGAGTATCAAAAGTCTCTGTGAAGGGGAAGTATCCCAATTCCAAAGGCAGTTTGAAAAGATTCCTACCTTTAAAGAATACCTTTCTGCCATCAAAAGGAAAACTGCTTTGCTATTTAAAGCAAGTGCTATGTTAGGGGCAGACCTATCGGGGATGGAAAAGTATCAAGTATATAAGATGGGTAAATTAGGGTTTAATATGGGAATGGCTTTTCAAATGGTGGATGATCTTTTTGATTTTCAGGAAAAAAATCAACAGTTAGGAAAGCCGCAAAAGAATGACTTTACCCAGGGAGTTTATACTCTACCTATTATATATATATATAATGAAGTGGAAAATAAAGAAAAATTAGAAAAGTATTTAAAAGAACCGGAAATGCATTCAGAAGAAATAAAAAAGCTTGTGCATGAAAAAGGCGGTATTGATTATACTAAAAAACTTGCCTTTCGATATAAGGCAAAAGCCCAGAAGATAATCAAGCCTTATACTGATAATAAATATGGTGAGATAATTGATTGGTTGACAGAAAAAATAATAGGAAGAAATTTTTAAAACATCGGTCACACGATGTTTTTTTTTATTTATATTTATGGTATAATAATTTTAAAATAGAACAACAGTTCGCTTTAAGGGGAATTAGATATGAATATAGAACAGATGAAAAGCCATTTACAAAACAAGCCCAAGTTCATGAACAGAATTACAGCCTGGCGGGAGATTGAGGGAAGAGATGGCAAATATTCCGACCTACCCGTTAACTTAGACCCGAGATTAAAAGAAGTTTTAAAAACCCAGGATATTAATAGGTTATATAGCCATCAAAAAGAAGCATATAATCACATAAATAATGAAAAAGATACTGTAGTAGTAACTCCAACTGCCTCAGGCAAAACCCTTTGTTATAATCTTCCCGTTCTGAATTCCATTTTAGAAGATGATAACAACAGGGCTTTATATATGTTTCCCACCAAAGCCCTATCGCAAGATCAACTTTCCGGTTTATATGATTTAATCAGAGCATTAGATGAAGATATCAAAACCTATACTTATGATGGTGATACCCAGGTAAGTGCCCGTAAAAGTATAAGAGAGTCGGGTCATATTGTAATTACTAATCCAGATATGCTGCATGTAGGGATTTTGCCCCATCATACAAAATGGATTAAGTTATTTGAAAATTTAAAGTATGTAGTAATTGATGAGGTACACAGTTACCGGGGCGTTTTTGGCAGTCATGTTGCGAATGTTATCAGAAGATTAAAGAGGATCTGTAACTTTTATGGTTCTGATCCTATCTTTATCTGCGCTTCAGCTACAATTGATAATCCCGGTGAGTTAACTTCTAAATTGATAGGTAAAGAGGTAGAAGTAGTCGATGAAAACGGAGCCCCGGCCGGGCCGAGAGATTTTATATTCTATAACCCACCGGTAGTAAATAAAGAATTAGGAATTAGAAGAAGTTATGTATTGGAAAGCAAGAAAATAGCTTCTATCTTCTTAAAAAATAAAATTAAGACGATAATCTTTACGAGAAGCAGATTGAGGACTGAAATTATACTTTCCTATTTAAGAGATGATAAACCGCGAGATGTGAATATTAGAGGATATCGGGGCGGTTATCTACCTTCTGAGAGACGCCAGATTGAAAAAGGTCTGCGAGAGGGAGATATACACGGTGTCGTAAGTACTAATGCCTTAGAACTGGGAGTTGACATCGGTCAATTAGATGTCAGCATATTAGCTGGTTATCCCGGCACTATTGCTAGTTCCTGGCAGCAGGCGGGTAGAGCAGGGCGCGGCCAGCGCCGTTCTATTTCAGTTTTGGTAGCTTCCAGTAGTGCCTTAGATCAATATATTGTAAGTAATCCCGAATACTTTTTCGAACAGCCGGCTGAAAGCGCCTTGATTAACCCCAATAACCTTATGATCTTACTTTCTCATATAAAGTGTGCAGCTTTTGAACTGCCTTTTGAAGAAGGGGAACAGTTTGGTGTTGAAACTACTGATGAAATACTTAATTATTTAGAGGATAATAATGTTCTAAGATATAAAGGAGGAAAATGGTATTGGGCAGCTGAAAGGTATCCCGCTGAAGATATAAGCTTAAGAAGCGCTTCTTCGGATGATTTTGCTGTAATAGATAGAACCAAAACAGGTAGCCCCCGGGTTATCGGTAGAGTTGATTACTTTAGCGTTCCTACTACTATTCATGAGGATGCTATCTATATACACGAAGGCAAGCAGTATCAGGTTAAAGAACTTGATTATGACGGTAAAAAGGCCTATGTAAAAGAAGTAGATGTAAATTTCTATACAGATGCTAATTTAGCGGTTGATTTAAGTGTGCTTGATCAATTTGATAAAAAGGAACTTTCGAAAAGAACGGCTGAACACGGGGAAGTAGTGGTGAGTGCCCAAGCTACTATGTATAAAAAAGTTAAGTTTAATACCCATGAAAATGTGGGATATGGAGATATTAACCTACCTGAAGTAGAAATGCATACAACTGCCTGGTGGATGAGCTTGGATAAAGAATTTGAAGAGGACTTAAATAAGAAAGTATTAGAGAATGCGCTTTTAGGCCTCTCTAATCTTTTAGAGAATATTGCCCCCATATATTTAATGTGTGATCCAGGTGATATTAATTCAACAGTTCAGATTAGATCACCCTTTACCAGTAAACCAACTATTTATATTTACGATAGTTATCCAGGTGGTGTTGGTTTAAGTGAAAAATTATATCGAATTGATTATAAATTATTAAAGTCAGCCTATAATTATCTACAGAAATGTCCCTGTGAAGCTGGCTGTCCGGCCTGTGTTGGCCCCATAAATGAGGTGGGATTAAATGGTAAAGAAAAGACCCTTTACCTGTTAAAGGAGGTATTACAGGGTGAATCTGAGGGATAAATTAAAAAAGTTTGAGAAAAATCAAAAACCTCATAAACCTAAAGAAGAGATAGAATATAAAAATGAAGATGCCTTCAATAATCAATTAATTAGTAATAACATGGGTACTTATTTAAAGTCCGTTAATGATTATAAAAAGGAATACAAACATGGTTTATACCAAATTGATCAATTGAAGGAGCAATTAGATACTAAAATATTATTTAAAATTGCCAACAATAAATCAACTAATTTAAATGATGAAATTATAGAAAACCTCATCTTTATAGATACAGAAACTACTGGATTAATGGGGGGAACCGGTACTGTTTCATTTTTAATAGGAGCTGGATATTTTACTGCTGGAGATTTTGTAATTGAACAGTATTTAATGCGTGATTATGATGAAGAGGCTGCCATGTTACAGGATTTTAAAGAGATAATGGGGAATCATAATATAATTGTTTCTTTCAATGGTAAAAGTTTTGATTTACCTTTGATCAAGACCCGTTTAATCATGAATAGATTTGATAGACCTAATTATGATTTCCATCTAGATCTTTTACATTCTGCCCGACGGCTCTGGTCATTTTTAGATTCCTGTTCTTTAAAATCACTGGAAAGAAATATTTTAAATTTTGAAAGAATCGATGATGTTCCCGGCCATCTGATTCCTGGCCTATACTTTGAATTTCTAGAGAATAAAAACCTAGAACTCTTGGCACCTATCTTAGAACATAATATGTATGATATTTTATCTTTAGTTACTCTTTTTACCCATTTAAAAGAAATCCACCTAGATAATGTGGATAATTTGGACTCAAATGAGCTTTTTCATTTGGGTAGAATAAAGGAAAAAGAAAAAAACTACCATGATTGCATTGACTATCTTGAAGCTTCGGTTGAAAATTCAGAAGAAAGTACTTTAAAGTATAGGGCATTAAAAAAGTTAAGTTGGCAGTATAAGCGGATAGATAGATATGATAAAGCAGCCGAAATATGGAAAGAGATGATTGATCAAAAGAAGCAGGGGATATTCCCTTATGTTGAGATGGCAAAGTATTTAGAACATAAAAAGAAAAACTTTAAAGAAGCTTTAAACTACACTAATCAGGCAATAGAAATGTTACATGAAAGAAGAATTATTATTAATAACTTTGATAAAAAGATAAAAAATTTAGAACATCGCAAAGATAGATTGATAAAAAAAATCAAGTAAAATTTAATATATTTTTTAATTATATTCAAAAATATGATAAAATATAAAAAAGCCCTTAGGAGTGAGTATATTGGAAGAAAAAAGAGTAAATACATTTTCTATAGTTGGATATGATCCTGATAAAGAAGAATTAGGAATTGCAGTTCAATCTAAATTTTTAGCTGTAGGGGCAGTTGTACCATGGGCAAAAGCCAAAGTGGGAGCAATAGCAACCCAAGCCCTGGCAAATTTAGATTACGGAGAAGAAGGACTTAAACTTTTAGAGGAAGGTTATTCTGCGGTAGAAGTAATAGAAAAATTAAGGGCGGAAGATGAAAACGATCAAAGTAGACAAGTCGGAGTGGTTTCAGCTAATGGTGAGTCTGCTTCATTTACAGGTGATGATTGTTATGATTGGGCCGGTGGATTAACCGGAGAAAATTTTGCCTGTCAGGGAAATATTTTAGTAGGAGAAGAGACTGTGCAGGCCATGGCCGATACTTTTACTAACACCGAGGGGGATTTAGCTGATAGGTTGGTCACTGCTTTAGAAGCCGGTCAAAAAGCGGGCGGTGATAAGAGAGGTAGACAGTCCGCCGCTTTATTAGTGGTAAAGGAAAATGGTAGTTACGGCGGCTATAATGATAGATACATAGATTTAAGAGTAGATGATCATGAAACTCCTATCCAGGAGTTAAAAAGACTTTTAGATATATTTTATTTATATTTTGGGGATAAGGAAGTTGAAAAAGTAGAGCTGACAGATGAAGTCATAAAAGAAGTTAAACAGTATCTTAAAAATTTAGATTTATTTTCCGGAAAAATAGATGCGGAAAATAATGAGGAGTTCAAAAAATCTTTAGAATCTTTTTATCATCAAGAGAACTTTGAAGAAAGAAAACAAAAAGAAGGTTTCCTAGACAAAGATATATTAAATTACATGCAGGACAAGGCAGAATAAATAACGGAGGTGCATATTAAATGGATCGTAAAGAATTTATTATTGAAATTGATGGGATGTCAGACAGAAAGTTAAGGCAGTTATTAAACTTTGTTTATGAGGAATTTGAAAAAGAGGATAAAGTAGATTTACTTAAGGATAAAATTGACGAAATAAAGAAATTTAGTTAATAACAGATAAATTTTTATATTAAATATGAATAGAATTTTTTACTGTAAATTTATTTAAAATATTTTGTAATAAACCAACTAATTTTTTTATATTTAGACCCTGAAATTAATAAGCAAAGAATTAAAGAAAATAGTAACTGTTTTACTTGACATTATGAGGTTCTTGTGCTAAGATTATTAATGTTTGACACTATGCGAAAGTGGCGGAATTGGCAGACGCGCTAGATTTAGGATCTAGTGGGCTTTACCCGTGGGGGTTCGAGTCCCCCCTTTCGCACCATTTATTCAGTTAAACATTGACCTTTGCCTTAAACCCCGAATTGGCCTTTGCCATATCGGGGCTTATTGACATTGTGATGAAAAATAATATAATTGTGTGTTATGAAAGGATGATTAAGCAGTGGAAGTAACAAAAAATCAACTTGAAGGAAATAAAGTTGAACTGAAAGTAGAAATAGAAGCTAAAAGAGTTAATGAAGCTTTAGAACAAGCCTATAAGAAAGTTGTTAAAGATATTGATATTGATGGATTTAGAAAGGGTAAAGTACCTCGTAGAGTTTTAGAAGCTAGATATGGTAAAGAAATTCTTCATAAAGATGCTTTAGACATTTTGATTCCAGAAGGATATCGTGAAGCTTTAGAAGAAACAGGAATAGAACCTATAGATCAACCTGACATTGAAGATTATTATATTGCAGAAGATGAGCCCGCCAGCTTTACAGCTGTAGTGGAAGTAAAACCCGATGTTGAATTGGGCGAATATAAAGAATTAGGTATTGAAAAAAAGAGTGCCGAAGTTTCTGAAGAAGAAATTCAAGAAGAAATTGATAAAGTTAGAAACCAACATAGTCAATTAGTGGCCTCCGATAAGGAAGTTGTAGAAGATGGCGATTTTGTAATAATTGACTTTGAAGGTAAAAAAGATGGCGAACCATTTCCGGGTGGAAGTGCAGAAGAATATAGTTTAGAGATTGGTTCTAATACCTTTATTCCCGGTTTTGAAGAACAGTTAATCGGAGCCGAAGTTGGCGATGAACTTGAATTAAACATTACCTTCCCAGAAGATTATAATGCGAAAGACTTAGCGGGAGAAGAGGTAGTTTTTGATGTTGAGATCAAAGAAATAAAAGAAAAAGAGCTGCCCGAATTAGACGATGAGTTTGCTAAAGAAGTTAGTGATTATGAAACATTTGAAGAATATAAAGAAAGCATAAAAGAAAGATTGCAGGAAAACAAAGAAGAACGGACTGAAAGAGAATATGAAAACGAGTTAATCGAGAAAGCATCTGAAAATGCTACTGTTGATGTGCCCGAAAAGATGGTACAAGATGAACTAAATAATATGTTCCAGAACTTTGCTCAAAGTGTTTCACAGCAGGGCATGGAGGTAGAGGATTACTTAGATTATATGGGAACAGATGAAGAAGGCTGGAAAGAACAAAATAAAGAAGTGGCCGAAAATAGAACCAGAAGCAATCTGGTCTTAGAGGCTATTGCTGAACAAGAAGATATAGAAGTAAGTGAAGAAGAGATAGAAGAACAAATTCAAGAAATTGCGGAAAACAATGACCAGGATCCCGAACAAATCAAAGCATTTTTACAAATGCAGGGACAATTAGATGGACTCAAAGATGGTCTAAAGATGCAAAAAACTATTGAATATCTGAAAGAAAATAACTAAAAAATATATAAATTGAGGGGGAATTATGATGAGTGGTTTAATCCCTATGGTAGTTGAACAAACTAACCGTGGAGAACGTTCCTATGATATCTATTCAAGACTATTAAAAGATAGAATAGTATTTTTAGGAAGTCATGTTACTGATGATATAGCGAATTTGATCATTGCTCAATTGTTATTTTTAGAAGCTGATGATCCTGATAAAGATATTTATCTGTATATAAATAGTCCAGGAGGTTCTGTAACAGCAGCCCTTGCTATTTATGATACCATGCAGTATATTAAACCTGATGTAGTTACTATTTGTATGGGACAGGCAGCAAGTGCCGGTGCCTTACTATTAGCAGCAGGTGAAGATGGCAAAAGATATGGACTACCCTATGCACGTGTTATGATTCACCAACCAGCCGGCGGAGTTCAAGGCAAGGCGACAGAAGCAGAAGTCCACATTAAAGAGTTAATGAGAATTAAAGATCTATTAAATGATATCTTAAGTGATCACACTGGACAACCGGTAGAAAAAATTAGTGAAGATGTTGAAAAAGATTATTTCATGACCTCTGAGCAGGCGGTTGAATATGGTATTATTGACAAAGTTATATCCAGAAGTGAGATGAAAGAAAATAAAGAAGATTGATATTAGAGGTGATTAAATGTTTAAATTCGATGATGAAGATGGACAATTAGAATGTTCATTTTGTGGAAAATCACAAGATGAAGTAAAAAAATTAATAGCAGGTCCAGGTGTATATATTTGTAATGAATGTGTAGATTTATGTAACGACATATTAAAAGAAGAACTAAGTGTTGATTTGGACCTTAATTTTAGTAATATACCAAAACCAAGAGAAATCAAAGATATTTTAGACCAATATGTTATTGGCCAGGATAGGGCCAAAAAAACATTATCTGTGGCAGTATATAACCATTATAAAAGAATAAATTCTGATATGAAAATAGATGAAGTAGAACTGCAAAAGAGTAATATCTTAATGGTAGGTCCAACCGGCTGTGGTAAAACACTTTTAGCACAAACTTTGGCCAGGATTTTGGATGTTCCATTTGCTATTACTGATGCTACTTCCCTAACTGAAGCTGGCTATGTAGGAGAAGATGTAGAAAATATATTATTAAAGCTAATACAAGCTGCAGATTATGATATTGAAAAAGCCGAAAAAGGAATTATTTATGTTGATGAAATTGATAAATTAGCCCGCAAATCTGAGAACCCTTCTATTACAAGAGATGTTTCTGGTGAAGGAGTTCAGCAGGCACTTTTAAAAATTATAGAAGGAACTACTGCAAATGTTCCACCCAAGGGTGGTAGAAAACATCCCCACCAGCAGTTTATCCAAATTGATACGACCAATATATTATTTGTCTTTGGGGGAGCTTTCGATGGTTTAGAAAAGGTTATCAAATCAAGAATCTCTGAAAAAGTAATGGGTTTTGGAGCCGATATTAAGACAAAAGATGAAAAAGAAAATATCGGTGACATCTTAAAACATGTCTTACCTCAGGATTTATTACATTATGGACTTATTCCTGAATTTATTGGTAGGATGCCCGTTATAGCTACACTTGACGAATTAAGTGTTGATGACCTGGTTCAAATTTTAACAGAACCCAAAAACGCCCTTACCAAGCAGTATAAGAAGTTCTTTGAAATGGACCATGTAGATCTAGAATTTACAGAAGGTGCCTTAAGAGCGATTGCTAGAAAGACACTGGAAGTAAATACAGGAGCTAGAGGGTTAAGATCAGTGGTGGAAGACACGATCTTAGAAATCATGTATGATTTACCCTCTCAAGATGATATAACTAAATGTATTATCGATGAAGGGGTTATTGAAAAAAGTAAAGAGCCGAAATTAATTCGAAAGAGTGATGTCGGTAGCGATAGAGAAGAAAGTGCATAAGACCTTAACAGAGATAATAATGAGATTTCATTATTATCTCTTTTTTTACTTTGTATATTATTTATTTTCATAAATCAATAAGATATAATATAATAAGGATAAGAAGTTAAACAAACTATAACTATATATTATAAACTGAATATTATAGTGAGTGAGGTGAAAGTCGTGAAAAAAGATTTAGAAGAAGTTAAAATTAGTGATGGAGATATAGAAAAAATAGATGATGATTTTATTGAACTACCTCTTTTAGCATCAAGGGGTGTAGTTGTATTTCCTCACATGGTTATTCCCTTACTAGTGGGGAGAGATAAATCGGTAGAGGCATTAGAAAAAGCGATGTTAGAGGAAAAAAGAATATTAATAGCGGCCCAAAAAGATGAGTCAATTGAAGAACCAGTAATAGAGGACTTATATAATGTGGGTACTATTACTGAAGTTAAACAACTAGTTAAACTTCCAAATGGAATGATCAAGGTAATTGTGGAAGGAATTCAGAGGGCTCAAATCAAAGAATATCTAGAAACAGATGAATATTTCAAGGTTAAAGCAGAGGTATTTAATGAGGAAGCTGAACAGTATATAGAAGAAGATTATGAAATAGAAGCTTTGATGAGATCTGTTGTGGATTACTTTAAAGAATATGTGAAATATAATCGCAACTTCCCGGCCGAAACAATGGTTTCGGTAATCAATATTGAAGAGCCGGGTCGGTTAGCTGATATTATAGCTTCTAATCTTGAGCTTAAGTATAAAAAAGAGCAGGAACTTCTAGAAGCTTTTTCTCATAAAGAAAGATTAGAACTACTGATGAAAATTATCAAAAAAGAAATAGAGATATTAAAGATAGAAAATGATATCAATGAAAAAGTCAAAGACCAGGTAGAAAAAACACAAAAGGAATACTTCTTAAAAGAAAAATTAAAGGTTATAAAAGAAGAACTTGATGAAGAAGATATGGATGAGATAGAAGAATATAGAGCCCAAATGCAGGAGATCGATTTTCCCGAAGAAGTGGAAGAGAAGATGGAAAAAGAGATTAAAAAATTAAATAAAACTCCTTCCATGTCGCCTGAATCAACAGTAATTAGGAACTATTTAGACTGTATGCTTGACTTACCCTGGGATGAAGAAAAAAATACTGAAATTAATATAAAAGAAGCCGAAAAAATTCTAGAAGAAGATCACTACGGTTTAGAAGATGTAAAAGAAAGAATTATTGAATACCTAGCCGTACGTAAAATATCAAAAAAGAAAAAAAGTCCTATTCTTTGTCTAGTAGGAGCACCTGGTGTCGGGAAAACCTCTTTAGGACGGTCTGTCGCCCGTGCATTAGAAAGAGATTTTGTCAGAATGTCATTAGGTGGAGTTAGAGACGAAGCTGAAATAAGGGGCCATAGAAGAACTTATATCGGCTCGCGCCCAGGCAGGATTATTAATTCAATGCGAGATGCAGGTAGTAAAAATCCGATATTCTTATTAGATGAAGTAGACAAGATGTCGGCTGACTTTAGAGGTGATCCTGCTTCCGCTTTATTAGAAGTATTGGACCCTGAACAAAACAGTGAATTCACAGATCATTATTTAGAAGTTCCTTTTGATCTATCGGACGTCTTGTTTATTACTACAGCCAATGTAACAAGTACCATCCCTGCTCCACTTTTAGATAGGATGGAAGTTATTGAATTACCCGGCTATACTGAAGATGAAAAGGTAAAGATTGCTGAACGTCATCTGATACCTCGTATTTTAAAGGAGCATGGATTGGAAAAAGCTCAGATTAATATTTCAGATAATGCCTTATATAAAATAATTAGAGACTATACAAGAGAGGCCGGCGTAAGAAATCTGGAAAGAGAGATTTCTGCCATCGTAAGAAAGATCAGTAAAGAAATAGTAGAAGGCAGAGATAAAAAGGCTAGAATTACAAAAAGAAATGTTGATAAATATCTAGGTGTCCGTAAATTCAAGTATGAAGTTGCTAAAAAAGAAGATAGAGTGGGAGTTGCCACCGGTTTAGCCTATAATCAAGCTGGTGGAGATATCCTTGATATAGAGGTGGCAGTAGTGCCAGGCAAAGGTGAAGTCACTTTAACCGGTTCCCTAGGAGATGTTATGCAGGAATCTGCTAAAGCTGCCTTAAGTTATATAAGATCTAAATATAAAGAATTGAACCTTGAAAAGGATTTTCACGAGAACTATGACCTGCATATTCATGTACCTCAAGGTGCAGTTCCTAAAGACGGACCATCTGCTGGTATTACAATTGCACTTGCAATTGCATCTGCTCTTACCAACAGAAAAGTAAAAGGAGATTATGCCATGACCGGCGAAATCTCACTGCGAGGTAGAGTCTTACCGGTCGGAGGAATTAAGACCAAGATGTTAGCAGCCAAAAGAGCTGGTATTAATAAGATAGTCTTACCAAAAGAAAATGAAGAATCAATGGAAGAGATCCAAACTTATCTCAAAAAAGATCTAGAAATTAACTTTGTTGAGCATATAGATGAAGTCATTGATTTATTGTTATTGGAGGAATAATGAGTGAAAATAAACAATCCTGAATTTGTAAAAAGCGCGCATACAATTGAGGATTATCCCTATAATACTCTCCCGGAGATCGCATTCGCCGGGAGATCTAATGTAGGGAAATCTTCCATGATTAATAAGGTTTTAAACCGTAAGGGGTTAGCTAGAACAAGTTCTAAACCAGGTCATACTAGAAGTATTAATTTTTATAATATTGATAATAATTTTTTTCTAGTTGATTTACCGGGTTATGGTTTTGCTAAAGTATCTAATGAAGAAAAAGATAAGTGGAGTATGTTAATTGATGACTATTTACATTATCGTGAAAATTTAGCAGGCTTAGTTATGATTGTTGATTCCAGACATAAACCCACCGAACAGGATAAAGTGATGTTAAATTGGATTAGGGAAGTGAACATTCCAAAAATAATTGCTGCAACTAAAGCAGATAAAATTTCTAATAATAAAAAGGCAAAACAAAAGAAGGTTATTAAAAACACACTTGATTTAAGAGCGGATGAAAGCTTTACATTTTTTTCTGCTAAATCGGGTGAAGGTAAAAAGGAGATCTTTTCATTTATAAACCATATTATTAAGTAGAGGTGCAGCGATGGAGTCTCAATCATATACAAGTTCATTTGCAGTTATATATGATGATGTAATGCAGAAAGTGCCTTATTATTATTGGTATAAGTATTTAAAACATCTCTTAGCATATTATGATAAGAAACCGGAAAAGATACTGGAACTTGCTTGTGGTACAGGCAATATGATAAAATATTTTGCCAAAGAAGCTGATTCTATATATGGCATAGATAAATCCAAGGATATGCTGACAGTTGCTCAAAATAAATTTTCTGAGAATGATAATGTAAAATTGTTCAATACTGATATGAGTGAAAAATATAAATATGGAGAATTTGATCTTGTATATTCAATCTTCGATAGCCTAAATTATATTTTAGAGTATGAGGATTTAGTAAGAGTTTTTGCAAATGCATACCATAATCTTAATCAAGATGGAATATTTATATTTGATATGAATACGATATACCGTTTAATGGATATTAGTGAAGGTACTAATAAAATTGAGGGTGATGATTACACCTGTTATTGGCGGGATATTGTAGATAGCGATAAAAAAGAATGGATTGTAGAATTAAATATCTATCTAGACCGCGGTGAAAATATTGAAAATTTTACTGAAAAACATGTTGAGACTAGCTATTCATTAAAGAAAATTAAAGAAGGACTATTAGAAGCTGGTTTTAAACATGTAGATTATTACAAGTCTTTTACCTTTCGGTCTGGTAAACCCAAAAATAATAGAATTCATTTCGCTGCTATGAAGAAAAAGCCCGAAAGCAAATCTATTAAAAATTTTCTAATCAAGCTCAAATGGAATTTAATTAGTCCCTTTATTTCTAGTTTTTAATGTTAAAAATTGCTTGACACATATTTTATCTAGTAATATACTAATTTAAGAGTGGGGCTATAGCTCAGTAGGATAGAGCAACAGATTCCTAATCTGTAGGCCACAGGTTCGAATCCTGTTAGCCCTACCATTACTTTAAATTTAATATATAGTTGTTTCCTATTACCCAGTCTAAAGATGCTGGGTTTTTATTTTTTTAGAAAGATATTTTTTACAAAATGTTTTATAGATATAGAAGAAGTTGACATCCTCCCCGCCCGTTCCTATTGTCACGAACGAGGATTCCTTAAAGAAAC
>CAZGMM010000025.1:0-26066 GCA_964526845.1 uncultured Halanaerobiales bacterium
TAAATATCTATATTAGATATATTTTTAAAGAACATATAATATTATGATTAAGGGCGGTTAAGATGGCTAATGTGGATAACAAAGTCGCGCAGAATGTTGATGGTGCTTATTATGTTGATGAACAGTGTATAGCATGTGGTGTTTGTGTAGGAGAAGCTCCTGAAAATTTTGAAATGGACGATGAATATGCATATGTCTATAAACAACCTGAAAATGATGAAGAAAAAGAAGCTTGTGAAAATGCCCTAGAAGCCTGTCCGGTTGATGCTATCGGGAATGATGGATAAAATTAGAGATTAAAATAAGGGAGGGCGGCCGCCATTCTTTCTTTTTTTTAAAAAAATAATTATTTATATGAAAGATAATAAATCTCAAAATTAATTTTTACCATATATTTTGGTTTTAAATAATAATAGATAACGGGATAAATTATTGACAGGCGAAAATTTAATATATATAATTATTAATAAGTAAAATTATTTGATAATAAATATATGTAGGAGTTTTTATTATGAAAAAAGAGAGGGAAGCTGCAGAGTCATTTTTTGAACTGATGAATTTTGGTACTTTTTTTTATAAAAATTATTTAAACCCAGAAAAATCAGATGTATCTCTACAGAGAATGGGAGTTTTATTTATTTTATTTTATAATAAAGACCAAAGTTTAAAAGATCTAGCTCATTATCTAGGAGTTTCAACTTCTAATCTTTCTATCATGGTCGAAAGTATGGTCAAAGATGGGTTGGTTATTAGAGAGCAGGACCAAAAAGATCGTAGGAAGATAGTCCTTAATTTAAGTGAGAAGGGAATTGAAAAGTTTAATAGGGAAAAAGAAAATTTAGTAAAAAAAATAACTGAATGGATTTCGGATTTATCAACTGAGGAAAAAGATATGTTTTTAAATTCATGTGATTTTTTAGTTGAACATTTATCTTCAATTTAAAATTAAAAATATTTTTATGACTAGACAGCTTAATAGCTGTCTTTTTTCTATTTTAGTTAAAAAATTATTTTATTAGTTGACTATATTTAAGTTTTAATATAAAATAGTTAGTAAATAAAACTATTATATAATAAAACAAAGTAGGTGTTATTGTGAATAAGAAAAAAATTGGATTGTTTATTGTTTTGAATTTTGGGATCAGTTGGTTAATGGGTATTTTAGGTATAATGTTTGGTATTAAAGCATTTTCAACAGCTTATTTCTATCTGGCAGTTATATATATGTTCATCCCTTCAATTAGTGCTATTATAGTACAGAAATATATTTATAATGAAGAAATTAAGAAAAATTTGGGCATTTCCTTTAAAATTAATAAATGGTTTTTTATTGCCTGGGTAATACCTTTAATTATTGCTTTTGGTTCACTAGGTATAGCTTTAATATTTCCTGATATTGTTTTTAGTTTAAATATGTCAGGATTTCTATCGAAATATAAGGAGATGCTTAGTCCAACTCAGTTTACACAACTTAAAAACCAATTATTAAATAGTAATATACCGGTTGTGGTCTTAATAAGTTTCCAGGCTTTATTAGCTGGAATTACAGTAAATGCAATTGCAGGCTTAGGAGAAGAGCTTGGATGGAGAGGTTTTTTACAAAAAGAACTTTTTATTTTAGGTTTTTGGAAATCATCCTTTTTAATTGGTTTTATTTGGGGTATTTGGCATACCCCTTTGATTTTAATAGGACATAATTATCCTGCTCATCCTTATTTTGGAATAGTTTTAATGACTTTGATTGGTATCTTTTTAGGCCCAGTATTTTCTTTTTTAAGATTAAAGGCTAAATCAGTTATTGCTGCAGCTATTTCTCATGGTACATTTAATGCTAGCTTGAGTTTAGCTACTTTATTTTTAAAAGGAGGTAGTGAGTTAACTATTGGTATGACTGGCCTTGCGGGACTGATATTTTTAATAATTATAAACTTCATAATATATTTATATTTAAGACAAAAAAGTTTTAGTAATGAAGAGAGATTAAGTGTTTGAGGATGAAGAGAACTATATTTTTAAAATATTCTATCTTAGTATTGTCTTTGACTATTATAGTTAACTTGTTTTTATTTTCTTTTTTACCAGTTGAAATATCTTTAATATTTTTGATAAAACCAAATGGGCAAATTAGAAATAATGTAAATAAAGGAATAGCTATCTTCTTAACTCCAATCTTAATATTATTTTCAATATTTGTGGGTACTATTAATAAAAAATATCTGCCAATATTTCTATTAATATCAGGATTTTCAATAATGAACATTTTACTTATTCTATTAAATTTATTGTGATTGGGTAAAATAAGTAAAAAACTAAAAATATAACAAAAGAATAACTTGACATATATTATGTTATAACATATAATAAAATAAAAATAAATATTGTTATATTAAAAATCAGTATTAATTTTTCCATATGAGGATTAAATTAATCTGAAAATAATAACAATAAAATCTAAAAAATATTGGAGTGTTAAAAATGAAAAATCAAAAAAATGAAAAAAGAAAAGGTATGTTAATTCACTTGCTGGCTTATGTATTGGTTTGCATTATTACTTTTACAGTCGATATTCTTACATCTCCCGGTATATATTGGTTTTACTGGCCGATGATGGGAATGGGAATAAGTGTTATAATCCACTGGTTTGTTGATTTCGGATATTACAGAATTTTTTCAAGTAATGAGGAGAGATAGGTAATGGATAAATTCAGAATAAAACCTTACTGGTGGCCAATCATAACTTTGGCCACCCCATTGCTCCTTCCATTTTTATATATGAAGAATAAGAAGTATAAGTCTAATAAAGAAAAAGCAAGAAGGTTAAATGAAAAAAGAATTAAAAAATCTGATAAATTTGAACTTCCTGCAGTTGATTTTTTAGAATTAACAGCATTAGTAGAGTGGAAAAACAAAGAAGGGTTTATGGGTGATGCTGGTGTATCCTATTTGTTTAAAACTGATCGTGGTAAATTATTATTTGATATTGGACATGGACCAGGAAATAAAACATTAGAATACAATGCCAATAAATTAGATTTTAATCTTGACCAAGTTGATGCATTAGCTATTTCGCATTTACATAAAGATCACATGGGAGGGATGGAAGCAGCCCAGAAAAATAATGTAATGGTTCCTTCTAAATTAAGAAGTGAAAGAAATATTGATTGTTATTTACCTGATAATTCCAAAGCAGATAATTTTAATCCAATAGTAGTGGATAGTCCCAGGTATTTAGGTGGGGGCTTTACTTCTACCGGTCCCTTAGCCAGAAGCTTATTTTTATTAGGATATACAGAAGAACAAGCTTTAATTGTAAATATAAAAGATAAGGGTTTAGCAATATTTACAGGCTGCGGTCATCCTACAATAAAAGTTATTCTAGATATTGTAAAAAAGATAAGTGATAAACCAATATATGCAATAGGTGGCGGTTTACATTTCCCTTTGACAGAGGGGAGAGGTAGTAAAGCCGGTTTTGAACTTCAGCAGATCTTTGGGACGGGGAAACCACCCTGGCAGAAGATAAATAAAGATGATATTGAAGATACCATTAACATTATTAATAAAGCAGATCCTGAAAAAGTATTTTTATCTGCACATGACTCCTGTGATAATGCCATGCAAATTTTACAAGAGAAGTTAAATGCTGATACAAATATTTTGCAAGCAGGAGGAACTTATAAAATATAATTCTTCGAGGTGAAAAAAATGAATTACTCTTTAATTTCAAATAAGAATAGTTTAATAGTACGAATCGATATGGTGGATTATATATTAGAATTAAAATTAGCAAAATTTTACTTTTAAAAATGGGAAAAATCATATATGATTAAAAAAAGAGAAGACTATTTATTTAAGAGGTGTTTTTATGGCAATAAGTATTAAACATAAGGACAGTGTAACAGGCATTGTATTATATATATTTAATTTAATAAGACAGTATAAAGATATAGATGAGCCAGTCGCACTTAGTGACCTTATTGATTATCTAAGGACTTTTAATAAAAGTGAAACAGCAATCCGAATGGGTCTATCAAGAATGGCAAAAGCTGATGTGATTAGTAAAATAAAAGAGAATGGCGAAATATATTATATACTAGACAAAGATGGTAAAGAAGATTTAAAAATTTGGTCAAGAGGTTATGAATATTTCATTTTAAAATATTCTTATAGGGATAGTGGAGATTGGGACCATAACTGGTATATTTATATTTTAAAAGATTTTAATAAGTCTGATAAAATTAATAAAGAAATTATTGAAAATTTAAATGAATTGGGTAAAGTAGAAATTGAATATAATGTATGGACTTCTCCTTATGATATGTCAGAGAAGATAGTACCTTTATTAAATGATAATAATATTTTTTATTTTAATACAATAGGAAAAATAAATACTAATATAGATATAAATAATTATTTAGAAGAAGTTTATAACTTAGATGAATTAAGAAAAGGTTATCAAGAGACTCTTAAAATGATAGAAGAGAATAATGAATTAATAGAAAGAGGAAATATTGAAACAATAGAGTTATTACCCAAATTAGGTTATACGGGCTGGCGTTTTTATACTCTGGTTACGGAAGATCCATTTTTGCCAAAAGAGATTATTGGTGAATGGATAGGCGATGAAACAGTTAATGAATTTAAAAAATTTAGAGAGAAAGTGTTTAAGAGAATTATAGATGATCTATTTAAAAAAAGAAAGGAAGTTTAAATATGGCTTACTTAATAACAAAAACACTTATATCAGCTGTTATAATAACGGCTGTATCAGAGATATCTAAAAGAAGTTCATTACTAGGAGCCATTTTAGCTTCATTACCTTTGGTCTCTTTTTTAGGGATGATTTGGCTGTATGTAGATACTAATAGTGTCGAGAAAGTGGCTCAACTATCATATAGTATATTTTGGATGGTTATACCTTCCTTATCTTTGTTTATAGTACTACCCTTGTTGTTAAAAAGATATAATTTTTACATTTCTTTAACTACTTCCACTGTAATAATGATAAGTTTTTACTTTCTAATGGTAAAAGTGTTGCATTATTTTGGAGTCTCTATCTAATTGGGAATATAGGAGTCATATTTATTATTACGTTTTTAATTTCCAACTATTTATAAATAAATTAGTAAAAAGTAAAGAGATCTATTTACCCTAATTGTATATAATTATTACCCGACAATTATTGATAATTTTGGCTAATTGTTGTAATATAAAAACAAACGGGCAGAATTTTCTATAAATCACAGACTGCCGAGAAATGGGGTGCATTTTATGAATAAAGAAATGGCTGAAAGAATGAGAAATGGTGACGGTTTTATAGCTGCACTTGATCAAAGTGGAGGTAGTACTCCGAAGGCTTTGAGAAATTATGGTATTCCAGAAGATCAATATGACACAGAAGAAGAAATGTTTGATCTCGTTCATGAAATGAGAACTAGAATAATAACTAGTCCTCCTTTCACTTCAGAACACATCCTAGCTGCAATCTTATTTAGACAGACTATGAACCGCAAGATGGAAGGCAAGTATACTGGGGATTATCTCTGGGAAGAAAAAGGTATTATTCCTATCCTTAAGGTTGATAGCGGTAAAGAAGAACTAAAAGATGGCGTCTTAATGATGAAGCCAATCACAGATTTGGATGAAAAATTAAAAGAAGCTGAGGAAAGAAATATTTTTGGCACCAAAATGCGTTCGGTTGTAAAAAGTGCTAACCCAAAAGGAATCAAAAATATAGTTGAACAGCAGTTTAAATATGGCAAAGAAATTGCTGAAGCTGGGTTTGTACCGATCTTGGAGCCGGAAGTTGATATTTTCAGTGATGATAAAGCAGAATCTGAAAAAATCATGAAGGAAGAAATCATGAAACGCTTAGAAGACCTTCCCGCTGATATGACCTTTATGTTTAAGCTTTCTCTACCGAGTGTAGATAACTTTTACAAAGAATTAATCGAGCATCCTAATGTAATGAGAGTTGTGGCCTTATCGGGTGGCTATAGCCGCGAAGAAGCAGTTGATCTTCTCACCCGCAATAAGGGAATGATTGCAAGTTATTCTCGTGCACTTCTCCAGGGATTAAAAGTTGATCAGACAGAAGAAGAATTTAATGATAGATTAAGTAAATCAATTATAGAAATATTTGAAGCATCAATAACTTAAAAATACTTCAAATAACAAATAGAGTTATTCTTTATAGATAGCCGGATCTAATTATCTGATTAGATACGGCTATTTTTTCTTTTATGCGTATCAAAAATTATTTTTTCAAAAGGCAATTGATGGAATTTTATTTTTATAATATAAAAATCAACAAATAATTATAATAAATTTTCAAATTTAAAAAAGGATTATAAGGGGTTTTATTGAAAATTTACTTTAGATAAGTAATTTTTTTCTTAAAAATTTACATTTAAATAAATATATGAAAAAGGCAAAACGGTTGTGAAGCCGGGGCGCAAAGCTATGGATTTTTAACATAAGACTGCCAGGTTACCATTAATAAGGAGTCTATGGCCTTGCAGTCATAGTTTTTTTATTTCAATAATATATATTTTTTACTATATAGAATAATAAGTTAAACAAGAAGGGTTGATTAAAAATGGAAGAGTCTATTTTAGCAAGGAAGCCGGTCCTTAATTTAAATCAAAATGTAACTGCCTATGAAATCATCTTTAAAAATTCGTATGATAATAAAATTACAGATGATAATATTGATATAACAGCCGAAGCAATTAATAATGATGTGGAATTTATTGAACAGACCAATCTTTCTAATGGGAAAAAGATTTTCATGAATTTCACCAGGGATCTTTTAAAAAATGAGATTGTCAATTTTTTAGCCAAGGATAACCTGGGGATAGAGATCTCTGAGGATATTGATTATGATGCAAACCTGATAAGCAATATTGTTAAATTAAAGGACGAAGGTGCTCTGATAATCTTAAACGACCTAAATCCCTATAAACCAAACACTACTTTAATTAAGTATGCTGATATTTTAAAGCTGGATTTTAATAAGTTTAAAGAGAAAGAACATACTTTGATAATAAATCTACTTAAAAATAAGTATAATAAAAACTTAAAATTTATGGCTGAAAATATCAATGAGCATGAACAGTTTGATCAGGCTAAGGAATGCGGTTATGACTATTTCCAAGGCATATTTTTCACCAAACCTGAGGTTATGGCCAACAGAAAAATTCCGGGCTACAAGTTAAACTATTTAAATTTTTTAAAAGAATTGAATAAAGCTGAAATAGACTTTGATAAATTAGAAAGTATAATCAAAAACGATATGTCGATGACTGTCAGTCTCTTAAGTACAATCAATTCAGCTTATTACGGCTATAATGTATCTTCTATCAAACAGGCTTCCACCCTTTTAGGAATAAATGGTCTAAAAAAATGGAGTCTAATTTATCTAGCGGAAGGGTTAAGAAATGATAAGCCGGACATTCTGTTCGTCAATACCTTAACCAGGGCAAAATTTGCAGAAACAGTGGCAGAAGATTTTGGAGTAAAAGAAAAAAGCAGTGAACTGTTTACCATGGGCATGTTATCGATGATGGATGCCTTTTTAAATAAACCATTAAAAGAGATAATTGATGAAATTTCCTTAAGGGGAGATATAAAAGCGGCCCTTTTAAGGGGAGAAGGCATATATGGAGATATCTTGCAGTTGGCAATTGCCTTTGAAAGGGTAAAATGGCAGGAAATTTCTATCATCGAAAAAACATATGGTTTAAACCCTAAAAAACTATATAGTAAATACCTGGCAGCCGTTGATTTTTCCTATGAAACAATGAACATGCTTATTGAAAATGCTTAGAAAATATCATATAAGTAAGTATCTAAACTCTGCTTTTAACACTAAGGCAGAGTTTTAATTTTTCCATCTAAATTTATAAAAAAGGAAATACTTGTAGAAGGTTGCATAGAATATATCTTTGTGATATTATTAACAAAGAATTGTTAATAATAATCATCTTTGGAGGTAATACTATGAATAGAGGTAAAACAGTCAATGAACTAGAGATAGGAGAAAAAGCCTCATTTACCAAAACAATTACAGAGACTGACGTATATAATTACGCGGGGGTAACGGGTGATTTTAACCCGGCCCATATTAATGAAAGTTTCGCTAAAGAGACCATATTTAAAGGCAGGATTGCCCATGGTATGATTGCAGCTGGTCTAATTTCAACGGTATTGGGCACACAATTACCAGGACCGGGTTGTATATATGTATCACAGGATCTTAAGTTCACCGCCCCGGTTCGTTTTGGAGATACAATCACCGCGACCGTTGAAGTTAAAGATATTAATAAGGAAAAAAACAGAGTAACCCTAAATACGGTTTGCACCAATCAAAAAGAAGAAATTGTCCTAAAAGGACAAGCAGACTTGATCCCCCCCTTGAAGGAAGGGTAAAAAATTTTGTAATACATTGTGAATAATTTTACATATGGAGGTATAAATAATGGATTTTAATTTAAGCAAAGAAAAAGAGATGTGTAAAAAAGTCTATAAAGAATTTGCCGAAAATGAAATTAAACCGATTGCAGCTGAGATCGATGAAAACTGTGAATTTCCGGCTGAGAATATTAAGAAGATGGCGGAGGCCGACATGCTGGGAATTCCGTTTCCACAAAAATATGGAGGAGCCGGGTCTGATACTTTAAACTATATTTTAGCTGTAGAAGAGCTATCTTACGCTTGTGCTACTCATGGAGTAATTTTATCCGCCCATACTTCTTTAGGGGCCCACCCCATTTATAAATATGGAACCGAAGAGCAGAAAGAAAAGTATTTAAAACCACTTGCAAAGGGAGAAAAGTTAGGAGCCTTTGCTTTAACAGAAGCGGGTGCAGGCACCGATGCGGCGGGAGTTAAAACTACTGCTGTAAGAGATGGAGATAAATATATTTTAAATGGTACTAAGATCTTTATTACCAATGCAGGGGCAGCCGATATCTTCATTATTCATGCGATGACCGATAAGAGTAAGGGGACACGCGGAATTAGTTCCTTTATAGTAGAAGCGGACACACCCGGCTTTTCCCTCGGTAAAAAAGAAGAGAAGATGGGGATTAATGCCTCTGATACAAGAGAACTAGTCTTTCGGGACTGCCGGATACCGGCTGACAACTTATTGGGCAAAGAAGGAATGGGCTTTAAAATTGCGATGTCCACTCTCGATGGGGGTAGAATTGGAATTGCTGCCCAGGCCTTAGGAATTGCGCAAAGGGCCCTTGATGAAACCGTTCAATATGTACAGGAAAGAGAGCAGTTTGGACGCCCTATTGCCAAGTTTCAGGGCCTTCAATGGGAGATAGCTGAGATGGCAACTAAAGTTGAAGCAGCCCGTAACTTAGTATATAAGGCGGCTAAAACCAAAGATGAGGGTAAGAGATTTTCTAAAGAAGCGGCCATGGCCAAATACTTCGCTTCTGAAACTGCTTCTGATGTGGCCAATAAGGCGGTTCAACTGCACGGTGGTTATGGATATATTAAAGATTATCCGGTTGAAAGATTGATGAGAGATGCCAAAATAACAGAAATTTATGAAGGCACGACTGAAGTCCAAAAGATGGTAATAGCTGGTTCTTTACTTAACTAGATTTATATAGAAAAAGTTAATTATATATTAAAAAGGAGGCCCAAGGATGAATATTGTTGTTTGTGTAAAGCAGGTACCAGATACCAATGAAGTTAAGATAGATGAGGAAAAAGGTACTCTAATCAGAGAAGGGGTACCCAGCATTATTAACCCAGAAGATAAAACAGCGATTGAGGAAGCAGTTAAATTAAAAGAAGAATTTAGTGGTCAGGTGACGGTAATTAGTATGGGACCGCCTCAGGCTAAAGATGCTTTGATCGAAGCTTATGCTATAGGGGCAGATCAAGCAATCTTGCTTTCCGATAAGAAGTTTGCAGGTTCGGATACCTGGGCTACCGCCTATACCTTGTCCCGGGCAATTAAAGAAGTAGGAGAATTTGATCTCATTTTCTGCGGACGTCAGGCTATTGATGGTGATACAGCCCAGGTAGGACCTCAGATTGCTGAGAATTTAGATATTCCCCAGATCACATATGTAAGTGAACTTAATATAGAGGGGGATAAAGTAACTGCCAAAAGAAAATTAGAAGATGGTTATAGTATAATAGAGACCGAACTACCTGTCCTACTTACAGTATTAGGAGATTTAAATAAACCAAGATACCCTTCAATAAAGAGGATTGTTGATGCCTTTCATAATGAAAACACGGTAAAGGTTTGGAAGGCTGATGATTTTGCAGTTGAGGAAGACAAATTAGGTTTAGACGCTTCCCCGACTCGGGTTTATGATACCTTTGTTCCCACCAGAGACCACGAGGCAGAAATCTTAGAAGGTACTGCTGAAGAAAAAGTAGAAAAATTAATAGATAAATTAAAAGCAGAAAAGGTTGTTTAGCAATCTTGAAGGAGGCTTTTTTCAATGTTAAAAATCAGTGCAGATAGATGTACGGGTTGTGAAGTTTGTATAGGTAAATGTCCTTTTGACGCTTTAGAAATGGAAAATAAGATAGCAGTTGTTGATCAGGCTAGTTGCACAATGTGTGGAATCTGTGTCAAAAACTGTCCCGAAGAAGCAATTAAATTAGAAAAAGAAGATAAAAAGAAGAAAGATCTCTCAGATTACAGTGGGGTCTGGGTTCTTGCAGAACAGCGAGATAATAAACTGAGGGAAGTTTCTTTAGAATTAGTGAGTGAAGGTAGAAAACTGGCCGATGAATTGGTTGAAGAGCTTTCAGCAGTTGTATTGGGTTCTGATATTAAGGATACCAGTAAAAAATTAATTGCTCAGGGGGCAGATAATGTTTACTTAATAGAAGATGAAAGGTTAAAAGATTATCGAACCGCTCCCTATACGAGCGTTATTTCTGAGATGATTAATAAATTCAAGCCGGAAATAGTGTTATTGGGCGCTACCCATAACGGTCGGGATTTAGGACCGAGAATCTCAGCCAGAATTAATACCGGCTTAACCGCAGACTGTACAGAGCTTTCAATTGAAAAAGAAAGAGGTATTTTACTGCAGACCAGACCTGCTTTCGGTGGTAATTTAATGGCTACCATTATCTGTCCGGAACACAGGCCCCAGATGGCCACCGTCAGGCCGGGCGTAATGGAAAGATCAGAGCCTGATTATGATCGGGTAGGAGATATAAAAGAATGTAGGATTGATTTGGATGAAGATAATATAGATTCAAAAGTAATTAAAAGGTCTAAGATTATTAAATTAGATTCTAATACTTCTAAACTTGACTTTTATACAGAAATAAAGGAGATTGTGAAAGAGGCCCAGGGCAATGTAAACTTAGAAGATGCCGATATAATTGTAGCAGGTGGGCGGGGAGTAGGAGATTCCGCCGGTTTTAGTACTATTGAAAACCTAGCGGAAACTTTAAATGGTGAAGTTGGTGCTTCGCGGGCTGTAGTTGACGAAGGCTGGATTGATAAAGAACACCAGGTTGGCCAGACCGGCAAAACCGTAAAACCAAGAGTCTATATAGCCTGCGGTATTTCAGGTGCTATCCAGCATAAAGCTGGTATGGACAGTTCTGATATAATTATTGCTGTCAATACTGACCCGGTAGCTCCAATTTTTGAAGCGTGTGACTATGGAATTGTAGGTGATTTACACCAGGTAGTACCGATGTTAGCAGAAGCCTTTGACCAGGCCGTTAATTAATAAATAAGAAATTATACTTTTTAGGCTGGAGTCGTAGTTGATTCCAGCCTTTTTAAAATTAACTGAGGATCTTGACACTTAGCCTCTATATTAATAGATCCTTAATATAAATAACTAAAAATAGATTAAATCCATCAAGTATTTTAGAGACAATATTCTAAATAGTTTGACAATTTATAACTTCTATAATATACTAAAAACAGAACTTATTTTTTCACTTTTAAAAAGCAAAACAAAAAGAAAGGGGAGAAATAAAATAAAACAAGGAAATTCAAAACAATTAAAAGAATTTAATAAAAAGATAGTCTTAAAGACTATTAGAGATAATAATCCTATTTCGAGAACAGACCTGACCAAAATAACTAACTTAAGTCACACGACTATCTCTAATATAACCGAAGAACTATTTAAAAATAATTTTTTAGTTGAAGTAGGAGTAGGGGAATCCAAGGGTGGAAGAAAACCTATTTTATTAGATTTTAACCCTGGGAAATATTATTTTATAAGCATGGAATTAGCAGCAGATCATATAGACATTTCTCTATTAAACTTAAATGATAAAATTATTAAAAGTATCAAGAAAAATATTGATAAAAGATTATCTAAAGTTGATATAATCTCTTTGATTAAGGAATCAACAAACGAGATTTTATCTTTAATATCTAGTGATGAAATCATATTAGCCATGACAATTGGAGTATCGGGTATCATTAATCAATCGGAAGATATTATTGTTAATTCAGCTGCACTAGGTATAGATAACATGAATATAAAATATATTTTAGAGAAAAACCATGATTTTCCAGTTTATGTAGTCAATGATGCTAACTTAGCAACACTTGCTGAAAAACATTTTAGAGAAGAGAATTTAACTAATTTTATCTACATATTTTTAGGTCCATCGATGGGTGCAGGAGTTGTAATAGAAAATAACATTTACTCCGGTAACCATGGGAGTGCTGGTGAAATAGGCCATATTAAAGTTGACTTAAATGGTCCGGATTGTTTCTGTGGGAACCAAGGTTGTCTAATTTCTGTTTTATCATCTTATATTTCATTAGATAATATAAATCAAATGGAAACAGAATTCAATTATATAATGGAGAATGATCTTTATGAAGAAAAAAATTATCAGAATTTTTGTCAGTATTTGAGTATGGGGATTTCTAATTATATTAAAATTAATGACCCAGACCGTATAATTTTAGGAGGTCATATTGTCAATATTGCTCCTAAAAGATTTTACATAGATATTTCAAAATTGGTCAGGAACAATTTAATTAAAGGTTTAGAAAAAGATATACTAATTGAACCATCTATTATAGAAAATAACTCTATCATTTTAGGAGGTAGTCAGTGGTGTTTTAAAAAGAGCCTCTTAGAATAAATAACATTCAATGATATTAAAATAAAGAGAGATGTATAGATTATATTGAACTGGATTTAAAAAGAGATATATATGTGGGGTGGATAAAATGAAAAAAAGCGGGAAAAAGCTGTATCTAAAAGCTTTGAAGAGGGAAGAGAATAATGTTGTTCCCGTAACTCCAATAATTGGTCATTTTGCCGGTACATTTTCGGGCCATACTATAAAAAAGTTTACTACAGATCCCGAAGTAATGGCTGAATCATTATTAAATTCACAAAATTATTTTGGCTATGATGCAATCTATATTGCAGCGGATACATGGATTAATGCCGAGGCTATGGGCTGTGAGGTTAATTTTCCAGAAAATAGTCCAGCTGAAGGAAAACAAATATTGGATTCAAAAAAAGATCTCAGCAAATTAAAAATACCCGACCCGAGCAAAGACGGTAGATGGCCTTTGATGTTAGAGACAGCAGATATTGTTTGTACAAATAATAATAATCAAGCTTGTATTATTGGGAATATTGACCAATCACCATTTACTTTAGCTGGGGAGTTAAGAGGAATAGAAAATCTAATGATCGATTTAAAAGAAGATCCTGACTTTGTATTTGAATTATTAGATATTTGTAGTGAAGCTGTAATTGCTTATGGAAAGGCTATGGCTAAACAGGGAGTACAGGTTTTAAATACGGGAGATTCATTGGCACAGCTTATTGGACCTAAATATTATCAGAAGTTCGCCTTACCGTATGAGAAAAAGGTATTTAAAGAATTAAAGGAAAAAACAGATTTACCCGTTACATTACATATATGTGGTGATACTACTAAGATATTGGAGTTCATTCCCCAATCAATGGCAGATGGTTTTGAAGTGGACCATGCCGTTGAATTACAAAAAGCATTTGAGATAGTGGGGGGAGAGATTTCTTTAATTGGTAATATAGACCCTGTAGACATATTAAATAACAAACCCCCCGACGTTATAAAAAAACATACTAAAGATTTATTAAAAAAACATGAAAATAAAAAAGGTTTTGTCTTAGCTTCAGGATGTACAATTACACCTGGAAACCCTGAAGAAAATATTAAAGCCATGGTTAATGCAGCAAGAGAGTTTTTCCAAGATTAACTTATTAACTTGTTATTTATCTATAAATTTTAGATAGGGGTGTTAGGATGAATCAGGAGATATTTTGCTCTAATATAAATTATGATATTTTTGAAAATGATAATATGTGGAAAGATATTCCACCTTCTATAAAAAGTTTTCATAAAGCTGATGGATCCGGCCCTGCTGATTATAATACATCATTAAAAACATGTTTTAATAAAGAAAATATATATTTTAAATTTATTTGTAGTGATAATATTATCTTGTCAAAGTATAAAAATAATGGTGAACCAGTTTACAAACAAGACGCAGTAGAGGTTTTTCTAGCTCCAGAAACAAGATATAAATATTTTGAAATTGATATAAGTCCTAAAAATGTAGTCTATGATGCTCTCATCAAGAACAATTTACAGGGGGATCAATTTGAAGGAGATCCTCAATGGACTTGCCGAGGTCTCCGCACTAAAGTGATAAAAAAAGAGAGTTATAGTTCGAATTTTGGCGATTGGGAAGCACTTTTTTCTATTCCTTTTAAATCTCTAGCTACAAAAAGACCTGAAAAAAAGGAAAGTTGGTATGCAAATTTTTATAGAATAAAGAGAAAACCGAAAGAAGAATTTAGCTGTTGGCAGCCTACGAAAACAGATCCTCCCAATTTTCATATCCCCAAATTTTTTGGAAGGGTAATATTTACTTAATACTTTTTAAAAAGTTTTGATTAGAATAATATAGTTACCGGTTTATTTAATATTAGATAAACTGACATTACTATATTCTATTTCATCTATTTTTTCATAAATAAAAGGAGAAAAAAATGGAAATTCTTATTAAAAAGGATTATGAAAAAATAAGTAAAAAAGCAGCAAATCTTATTAAAAAGCAGATAAATAAAAATCCAAGGACAGTTCTAGGTTTACCAACAGGAAGTACACCATTTAAGATGTATCAAGAATTGATTAGGATGCATCAAAAGGGAGAAATAGACTTTTCAAATGTAGTTACCTTTAATTTAGATGAGTATTACGGCCTACCAGCAGACCACCCTCAAAGTTATCATAAGTATATGTGGGAGAACTTTTTTAAAGATATCAATATAAAAAAAGAGAATATTAATATATTAGATGGGATGACAGATGATGTCAAAAAAGAGTGCCAAAAATATGAGGACAAAATCAATAAGGTAGGTGGGATAGATTTACAAATTTTAGGGATTGGTTCTAATGGTCATATTGGATTTAATGAGCCGGGTGAAAGCTTAAAAAGAGAGACCCATCTTGTAAATTTAACAGAAGAAACTCGTAAAGCCAATAGTCGATTTTTCGAGAGCATAGAAGCGGTTCCCAAAAAGGCTTTAACAATGGGGATCTCTACCATTTTAAAATCAGATCGAATTATCTTAATGGCAGCGGGAGAACAGAAAGCCTCTGTTATAAAAGAGACCATATATGGTGAAATTAATACCCAGACCCCGGCAACACTCTTGCAAACTCACCCCGAGGTTACATTAATAGTAGATAAAAAAGGTGCTAAATATATTATCTAGAATTATATATTATCTTAATTTATTAAGCTTAAAAAAATAAAGTGATTAATAGCGAGGGATATTGATGAACAACAGAGAAAGGTTTTTTAATTTATTAGAAAATAAAGAGATTGACAGGATTCCTTTTTTCCCGGATATAACTACTTGGTATGAAAATACCAGAAAAACAATTGGAGACCAAGAAATTTTTGGTCCCGGGGTTTTTATACCTGATGGTATAGATTTTCATAATAGAAAGAGTAACTTAGATAGCAAGTTTGCAGATTATACACTTTTAGATTATTATCGAGAATTTGATTGGGGTTTACCTGTACATATTTATGATTGGTATGAGGAGAAGTTTACAGGTGGAGTTGAAAAAATTATTAAACACGAAGACAAAAAGAAGTATGAGATTTTTAAAACCCCAAAAGGACAAATAAGTAGAACTTTAACCAGAGGGGCAGAAGGATCTTGGGTACCAACAAAATTTTATGTTCAGGAATTAAAAGATCTTGAGGTTTTAAAATGTGTCTACAATAATAGAAAAATCAAAGTTGACTTTAGTGATATTAGAAAGTTTCAAGCAGAAACAGAGGGTTTTGGTATATGCGATGTAGTAATCTGGCGATCTCCATTTGGAAAACTTGTTCATGAATTCATGGGATTTGAGGATGTTGTATATGCCTTACATGATGATGAAAAAAGGAAAATTATTTTAGACTTTTTAGATTTTATGGAAGAAAAAGATCTTAAAGTAATAAAAGCGGCTGCAAAGTCTCCGGCTAAAATTGTTATTATTTCTGATCATGCTGATGAAAATCTAATTTCCCCAAGACAGTATGAAAAGTATTGTATTCCCTATTATCAAAAAGCATGTAAGATATTACATGATAATGATATGTATGTATCTACTCATTTAGATGGTAATTTTAAAAGTTTCTTTCCAATCCTAAAAGATACTCATTTTGATATATTAGATGGTTGTACACCAGCTCCTATGTTTAATTATACTGTAGAAGAATTAGCAGAAGTGGTTGATGAAGATCTTCATGCTTATTGCGGTGTACCTTCTACCTTGTTTACACAAAATTTACCGACCCAAAAATTAGTTGATTTTGGGGTGAGAATAGCTAAAGCTTTTGACCGCCGAGTGATAGTCAACGTGGGAGATATTTTACCACCAAAAGGTGATATTGAGCAGGTTATAGCTGTCGGGGAAGCAGTGATGGATTATTGATAGTTGAGTAAAGTGAGAACACAAAATAAGTTAAAAAGGAGAGCTGCAATATGTCATTGGTTAATCCTTTAGAATATATAAAAAAAGCAAAAAAAGAGAATAAGGCGATTCCAGCATTTAATATACATAATTTAGTTATGCTCCAGGCTATTACAGAAACTGCAGCCGAGTTGAAATCCCCTGTAATTATTCAAACATCGCAGGGTACTATAAAACACATGGGGCTGCAATTTATTGTAAATAATGTAAAAACAGCTTCTGAGGTATATGGAACGCCCATAACTTTACATCTTGACCACTGCACTGATTATAATACAGTTATCAAATGCATAAGAGCCGGTTATACTTCGGTAATGGTGGATGGATCTATGCTGAGCTATAATAAGAATGTTGCTTTTACTAGAGAAGTGGTCAAAGTAGCAAAGGCTGTTGATGTAGTAGTAGAGGGAGAAATAGGTAAAATTAGTGGTACTGAAGATAAAATAACCATAAACGAAGAACAGGCTAATTTAACAGATCCCCAGGAAGCGAAAAAATTTGCGCAGGATACAAGCTTAGATTTATTGGCAGTAGCGATAGGAACAGCACATGGTCAGTACAAAGGTGAGCCCAAATTGGACTTTAAAAGATTAGAGGAAATAGCTAAGATAGTAGATGTACCCCTCGTTTTACATGGTGGTTCAGGCATACCTGAAAAAAGCACTTTAAAAGCTATTAAAAAAGGCATGAGTAAGATAAATATTTCTACTGATCTTAAAATGGCTTTAACAGGTGCTATTAAAGATTACTTTACAGAACAACCCGATAGTAATGATCCACGTAAATATTTCGGAAAAGGGAGAGATGTTTTAAAAGAAGTAATAAAAGAAAAAATCAAGCTATGTGGTTCAGATGGTCTATTAGATGATATGGGGGTATGATATGATTTTATCGATTACAATGAATCCTTCCTTAGATAAAGTATATTTTGTAGATGATTTTAAAAGAGGTGAGATTTTTAGGCCTAAAAAAGTTACAGCAACAGCAGGGGGCAAGGGTCTAAATGTAGCGAGAGTAATCAATGCCATGGGTCATGAAGTTATCACTTCAGGTCTATTGGGTGGAGTACAGAAAAAATTTATCCAGGATAGATTGAAGGAATTAAATATTGAAGATCAATTTGTACAAATTTCGGGTGAAACTAGAACTTGCATCAATATTACCGACCAGAGTAACCGTATTACGACAGAAATACTGGAGACCGGGCCTGATATAAAGAAAGAAGAATTAACTAAATTTTTGAAGCGATTTAAAAAGATTGTAGCAAGAACCGAAATTATCACCGCTTCTGGCAGCCTTCCCCAGGGTGTTCCGGATGATTTTTATAAGAAGTTAATTGAGATAGCTAAAAACAAAAATAAATTATTTATATTAGATACGAGTGGGCAGTATTTAAAAAAAGGGATTGAAGGTATCCCCTTTATGATAAAGCCTAATCAGGAAGAGATTTCTGATATATTTAAAGGGAGTTATAAAAATATTAATGATTTAATAAAACCTTTATTAAAATTTAAAGATATAGGTATTGAAATGCCTGTTATTACAATGGGAAAAAGAGGTGCTTTAAGTATTATCAACAACAGCGTATATCATTTTCAAGCCCCAGAGGTAGAAGTGGTCAATGTGGTAGGATCCGGAGACGCCTTTGTAGCAGGCTGTGCTGTGGGTTTAAAAAACAAGGATAAAATTAAGTCCATCAAATTAGGAATGGCATCTGCAGTTACCAATACTTGTTTTGCTGAAACAGGAGTTGTAACCCCAGAAAAGGTAAACTACTTTCTTGATGAAATTAAAACAGAGAAAATTAAAGATCTTTAAATCTAATGCTAATTTATAAATTTAATTAATAGTGAGCATCAGATTTGTTTATTGAAGAGAAGTGTTAAGTAATTGTTTATAGAAAAGATTTGAGAAACTAGTTTAAACCATTAAAATTAACTGATAAATTAAAATATTTTAAAAATTTTAAAAAAAGCGAATATTTAAGCAGGAAAATGGAAATTTATATTTAAGTTTATAACCAGTGGTAATAATATAAAAACATTTTAATGACAATATAATAAAATCCAAAAATACTTCCCAATAGCTCTTAAATTAAAATAGGCCAATTAAATTTAAAATAAAAGGGGGTAGATATTAATAAGATAATTATCCTAGAAGTTAGTTGCTTGCTTAAATTATTAGATTACTTCTAGTTAAATATCCTTTACAATATTATATAATTTATAAAATTAATTTTCCTTTTTAATATAATAATTCTTCCTAAATTATATCTCTAAATGACTTTACTTTATATCCCTACTCTCATATGAAATTTTTAAATCTTCCTTAAATCCAACCATAGTCCGTAATTAATAATAAAAAATTAAAGAGTCAATTCTAATTAATCAAAATTCAATAAAAGGGGGTTTTAGTTATCGGCCTTAAACCTATTGAAGAAGTTATACCCGAGGATAATATCATTGTATTTTCGCCGCACTATGATGACTTTGTATTCTTTTTAGGTGGATATGTTATGGAACTGCAGGATAATAATTTATTCCAAGAAAAAACATTTGAAAATATAAATGTTTTTTCAAGGAGTAACTATCAGGCTGGAGATGAAGAGGGTAATAAAGATACCAGCCTTGAGAGAATTAAATATGCAGTTGGGCAGAGGATTGTTGAAGATTTAGACTGCCTTGATGAATTACTGGGTAAACGCGACTTTAAATACAGAGTATTAGGTGAAAAAGAAAGCCAACTAAGAGGTAAAATCTTTGCAGACAGTGATATGGAGTTTCCACATGGTATGTATGAAGATTTTAGCGAAGAAGATGAAGACATATTTCAGAGAGTGAAAGAAAGAGTAAAAGAATTAATATATAAAGAGGATACAGCCTTAATTTTTCCAGTAGGATTTAAAGAACATATTGACCATTTTATAGTTAGAGAAGCCGGTATTACAACCGCTCGTGAATACAAAGAGGAAATGAATGTTACTTTCTATTTTGCTGAGGATAAACCATATGCAGGAATATCAGATGAAGAAGAATTAACAAGAATTAAAAATTTTATAGAAGATAACAAACTAGAAACAATAGCTTTTAGACATCATCCACAGAAACTAATAGATTTAACCTTTAAACATTATATAAGTCAAGTTGAAGAGGTTTATAAAAAAGGTATTGTGCAGAGAAATGAAAATCTGATGGATTTCCACTCTGTGGATTATCCTGTAGACAGAATATATAAGTTTAATAGTTAAAACAATAAACCAAAGTACAAGGAGGTATTAAAGATTGAATTTATTAGACACGATAGAAGGATCTAAATTAGAAGGTTTTTTCCCGGATGGATGGGATTTAGAAAAAATTGATGAGTGTTGTGATAATTCACCCGAAGCAGTTACAGAACGCCAATCACACTGGCATGAGGATTTTGAATTAATTGAGTGTGAAGATATAGATTCATTTAATATGAAAATGGGTCATGAAATTGCCAGTGAGATTAAACAAACCAGAGAAGATGGCAAAGAACTTGCACTAATACTTTCAGTTGGTCCGATGGGTATGTATAAATGGGCTGTATATTTCTTGAAAGAATGGAATGTTAGTTGCTCACATGTCCACGGTTTTAATATGGATGAGTGGAGTGATTCTGAAGGAAATACACTTGATCCCTCTCAGCCTGGAGCATTTGAAAATGCAATGGAAGACGCTTTTTATGGACCGCTGGGAGAACTTACTGTTCCTGAAGATCAGAGAAATTTTGCTACTAAGGATAATTTACCTGAATATCCTGAAAAGATCAATAAGATACGTAAAAATGGTGGTAAACTGGTTACAGTTTATGGTATTGGACGAGCTTTTCATATAGCTTTTTGGGAACCTCATTTTGCTGAAGATTATGAAAGTGAAGAGGAATGGAAAGAAGCAGAATACAGAATTGCAGCTAATTTACATCCTTTAACAATTGAACAAAATTCATTAATTAGCTTCAAGAGCAGAGTAACACTTATACCTGCTAGAGCCAATACAGTTGGTCCCGGTTTATTCTTAAAATCAGATAGAGTGATTGGCGGAGTAGATGGAGTAGTAGGTAGAGGTATGCAGTGGCAGGGAATGACATTTTGGGTCACTTTAAGATATGGACCAGACATCTGGGTACCTTCCAGCTATATGCCTACCCTGCCAGGTAAATTATTCTTCGTGAAAGAATTGGCTGGTCCTTTGGTACCTGAATGCAATTAAAACAATAGACAGGAGGTAATAATTAAATGGGTAAATTTGAACATCTCTTTAAACCAATTAAAATTGGTAATATGGAAGTGCCGAATAGAATTTGTCGTCTTGCTACAGATACAAGTTCCTCTCATACAGACGGCGAGGTAAGTGAAAATGACCTATATACTTATAAGGAACTAGCAAAAGGTGGATCAGGACTAATTATAGTAGGAGCAACTTCACCGGAAGCTGAAACTGGTAAATCTACTGTAACTTGTATGGTAGCCGATGGTGATGAATACATACCAGGACTGGCAAAGTTAGCTGATACCATGCATGATTATGGGGCAAAGTGTGCAGTACAACTTGAACATCCAGGTCGCCAAGCAGCTTTACCAAGAAATCCGGAGATTTCAGCCAGTGATATGGTTGTAGATATTCCCTGGTCCCAAAGTTATAAGATTTCTTATGAAGAAGAAGGATCTACTGGTAAAGGAGTTGAAGAAACTCCCATTGAAAAGGTAATGGAAATTGTGGATTTATTTTCTGAAGCTGCCTGGCGCGTAAAACAGGCCGGCTTCGATGCAGTAGAATTACATGGAGCCCATGGATATCTAATTTCCCAGTTCATGAGTCCCTATCTAAATAGTAGAACTGATCGATATGGGGGAAGTTTTGAAAACAGGATGCGTTTCCCACTAGAGATTATCCATTCTATCCAGAAAAAATGTGGGGAGGATTTTCCGATTATAGTCCGTTATTCTGTAGATGAATGGGTCCCAGGTGGTAGAGAGTTACCAGAAAGTATCAAGGTAGCTAAGAGATTTGAAGAAGCAGGTGTAGCAGCTGTGGACTTAAGCCAATGTGTGCAGGAAAGTCCTGGAGCTGGTTTTGATCCAATGTATTATCAAGAAGGTTGGACCATGCACCACGCTGAAAAAATAAAAGAAGAAGTTGATATTCCAGTCATTATCAGTCACTCTCTTCGTAATCCGGACTACTGTGAAGAAGTATTAAGAGAAGGAAAAACAGATATGGTAGGATTAGCGAGGCAACTTCTCGCAGACCCATATTGGCCGATCAAAGCAAAATTTGGGAAAGTAGAAGAAATACGTAAATGTATCTCCTGTTTAACAGGTTGTTGGCAGGAATCATTAACCGCAAAGAAAGAAGTTCAATGTGCTATAAATCCCGCCTGTTATGATAAATCTTTTGCGAATTTAGAAGTAGATGATAACACCGTTGATATTGCTATTGTAGGTGGGGGTCCTGCCGGTATGGAAGCGGCGAGATTTGCTACAACCCGCGGCCATAATGCTACTATTTTTGAAAAATCAGGTGAACTGGGGGGAGCTATACTCGGCTGCTGTTTAGTCCCAGGTAAAGATAAGATGAAATGGTATGCAGATTGGATTAGAAGACAGGTAAGAAAGCTTGATATAGATATCAAATTAAACCACGCTCCTTCTATCGAGGAATTAAAAGAATTTGATATTGTCTTAAATGCAACGGGAGCAAAATCATATGTACCGGAAGTGCCAGGTAATATTGATCAAGATATGTTAGTTAATTTTGAAAAGGTATTAACCTGTGTTAAAAAGAATTGCGAATATTATCCCGGCGGTAGAGAGATGGCTAAAGTTGGCGAAAAGGTTATGGTCTGGGGAGATCATTATGCTGCTGCAGATACAGCCGCCTTCCTTGCTTCAATAGGAAAAGATGTTACCATAGTTACAGAAAACTCTACTTTTGCTTCTGAGGTAGAAATGATCCATATGTATGTACTTCGTAAAAGATTTGACCAAGAAGATGCAGAAGCACTCAATTCTAAGCCGTTCAAATATCCAGTTGATGTTAAAGAAGATTCAACAGTATTAGAAATCAAAGATGGCGAAGTATTAATTGAAGATAAAAACTTCACCAGAGAAAGATTAAAAATTGATGATGTCGTAACATGTCACACTAAACCAAATACAGACTTTTTAGAAGAAATGTCAGCAGCGGGTCTAAATGTGGTTAATGTAGGAGATTCTGTTGAACCCCGCAATTTACATGCAGCAGTTAGAGAAGGTGCACTTTTTGGCAAAAATATTGAAGGTGATACCTTTATGAATCCAAATTACTCAATAGTTAATGATCTACCTCTTGATGTAGAAGAACAGTTAAGAGATTAAAAAATTGAATAAAAAGGTACATTCAAAAAATTATTTTAAAGGAGGAGGTTAATTAAATTATGGAAAAAATCACAGCCGTACTTGTTGGAGCTGGAGACCGCGGATTGAATGCTTATGGAAACTATGCCAAAAATCATCCTGAAGAAATACAATTTGTAGGTGTAGCTGAATTAGATGATGAAAAAAGGGAGAAGTTTAAAGAAGTACATGATATTTCTGATGATATGGCTTTCAAAGATGCTAAAGAGATGCTTTCAAAAGAACGCTTAGCGGATGCGGTATTTATCTGTACAAATGAAAAGTACCATTATGAACCGGCAAAACTAGCAATGGATAAAGGTTACCATATTCTTTTAGAAAAACCGATAACTATAGAACCAGAAACTTCTCTGGAAATAGGTGATATGGCAAGAGATTATGATAAGACATTTATGTTAGGGTATGTTTTAAGATACACTCCCTTCTTTTACAACCTTAAAAAATTAATTGATGAAGGTAAAATTGGGGAAGTAAGAAGTATTCAGTATACTGAAAATGTGGGAGTTGAACATTATTCTCACAGTTTTGTTAGAGGGGTATTTGCAAAAGAAGCAGAAGCCGGACCAATGCTGTTATCAAAATCTTGTCACGATATGGACATTATAAATTGGCTGATGGATGGTGAAGTGAAGGAAGTTTCATCATATGCATCTGAAAGTTGGTTCAAGGAAGAAAATGCCCCAGCTGATGTACCAGATAGATGTACGGATGGCTGTCCTGTAAGTGATGAATGCCACTTTTATGCTCCTAGGATGTATTTCAGAGATAACCCGGGTTTTTCAACTTCGGTTATAAGTGTAGAGCAGACCAAAGAGGCTAAGATGGAAGCATTACGGAACGGACCTTTCGGACGCTGTGTATATAAATGTGATAATGATGTAGTAGATGAACAGGTAATTAATTTTGAATTTGATAATGGAGTTACCGTTGCCTTTACCATGAATGGTTATACCTCTGCTTGTGATAGAAGAGTAAAAATAATGGGGACCGAAGGTGAATTAAGAGGACATTTTGGTAAAAATGAAATTAAGATAGATGAGTTCTTAACAGGTAACACTGAAACATATGATATTAGCACTGTACAGGGCAGACATGGTGGAGGAGATTATTACCTGGCTAGTGATTTTGTCAAAATGGTAAGAGATCAATCTGGTGATAATAGAACTGCTGTTAAAAATGCTACCATGAGCCATATCATGGCATTTGCAGCTGAAAAATCTAGAAAAGAAGATACAAAAATTAATATAGAAGAATATAAGGATTTCCTCAGAAAATAATCTCGAGGCAAATTATATAAATAAAGCTTAATTTAATAATAGCAGGTCATTTTTAAAATGAGATTCTGACTTGAAAATTCATATCTTAAATTTAAAAGGGGGTGACTAATTCCTAATCATAATTAGTTTCGATTTTGAGTTGTGATTTTAGATCTAAAAAAATTAGGAGGGTAAATATGAAAAAATATTTATTAATTACATTGCTTGCTTTTCTATTAGTAAGTACATTTGCATCCACAGATGTTTTTGCTCAAGACCATAATGTGGGTGTAATTATTCCTTACGAAGTTGGATGGTTTTCAGCCTTTAAGCAAGGTTTTGAAGTTGCCGCTGAGGCAGAAAATACCAATATAAATTGGCAGTATCATAATTACAAACCCAATGAGGAAACCAAGGCCATTCAAAACTTAATTACATTGGGTGTAGATGCTATTAATTTAACTGCAGCTACTCCATCTAGTGCTCAGTATTCCTGTCAGTTAGCTAATGAAGCTGATATTCCAATTCAGATTACTGAGAGTGGTTTAGCAGAAGGTTCAGGTGAACCAATCGCTGATATTGACTTTGATTGGTATGAAATTTATCAATTTTTAGCTGAGAATTTAAGAGAAGATGTAGATGGCGAACTAAACATACTATATATTGCTGGTATGGCCGGTAGTCCACCAGTAATGCAGGGAATAGAAGGATTAAAAGATAAACTGGACGAAATGGAAAATGCTCAGTTGGCAACCGATGTTCAATATGGTGATTATGCTACAGCTAAAACACTGGAAGTTGTTAAAAATATCATTCAATCCGGTGTAGAATTTAATGTTGCTATAGGTGCCTGCCAGGAAATTTCAGAAGGTATAATTCAGGCCCTTAATGAAGAAGGTATTCCACTTAGTGATGTTACTATTGTTTCTGTAAACGGAGGACCTATGGATGTAGAGAACTTTAAAGATGGCGACTTAAACTATGCAATAAGTCAGTCCCCAGGATTTCATGGTATGATTTGTGCGACAAATCTAATTAATTACTTAGAAGGCGAAGAATACGTAGAGAAAACCTTCTCTCCAGTTAGATGGGTATCTCAAGAAGACTGGAAAGAAAGGCTAATTCCTTGGGGCATGAGCGAAAAATGGATACCAAGAGCAGAAAATTATCTTGAAAATGGCGAGTTAGAAATGTAATAAATGGCATATTTAGCAGGGGCTTCAATTTTAATTGGAGCCCCTCTTTAAAAAATTTTTAAAAAGATTTTTATATTTTTTGAACTTATATATATTAATTTATTATCCAATTCCAATATAAAACATATATGTGAGGGGTGAATATATGAAAGATGAAAAAGTACTGGAAGCAAAAAA
>CAZGMM010000026.1:0-25355 GCA_964526845.1 uncultured Halanaerobiales bacterium
ATAACCTTATATGTAGCTACCTATTTTCATTATATGATTCATGTTTATTAATTTCAAACATATATAAAATAATACCAATTAATGTAAATTATTCTCGTGGTCTCAATTATTATAGCCCTATAAAAATTGACCATGCTTTTTTAATATAATAATTTGATTTAAATTATACTAAGTAATGATAACAATTATAGTCAAACCTAAAAATTCAACCGTGGACATAAACATAAAACCATGTAGAAAACCGAATAATAAGGCCTGAATAATATTACCCGCTAAAAATCCAAACTTATTAATACACCGTTTAGCTAGAAAGACTCTGAAAAATATTTCTTCAGATAAGCCGGTCTGTATAAATGAATAGATTAGAGCAGGCAGAAATGCTCTTAAACCTAGACCGGTGAATTGAGAAGTAGTTAAAATTGAAGACTTAATAAAACTGGGAATTATCCGATAAGATGTTATGAGAAAAAATAATATTGAAATTATAAAAGTGGGAAAAAGGACTTTTTTTGGTTTTATTTTTTTTAATCCAATCCAATTAAAAAACCTTTTTCTCTTTCTAGCTGTTACAAACCACCAAATAAGAGGAATGATCGAAAAGATAACAAGCTGCAGAATTGAACTTATGACCAAATTAATAGTACTCAATAGTTAAATCTTTTGATAATATAATTAACTTGTCTTTTTTATATTTTAACTTTTAGGATATCCTAAATTTAAAGTTATATTCTGTATAACCAGCTTCAGTTATTGTACCAGCTATTTAATAATCAATTAATTATATATTTTGTTTTAGAGTTTACTATATAATTCCCTCCTCCCTCTTTTAAAATTTAATAAATTCTTAATCTTTAGTAAAAATATTTTATATCATTAAAACATAAAAAGAAGGATATTTAAGACAAATCAATAATTATAGGAATATAGTAAAAAATAAATACAAAATTTAAAAGGAGGATTTAAATGAGAAAAATTAGTGTTTTTCTTCTTGTCTTATCTTTAGTCTTATTCAGTGGTAGTGCATTAGCTTCACAACACATGCTGGAAAAAGGCACCTGGACTGTTGGAGGAGATTTTGATTTAGGTGGAACCCTTTCTGCAGATAATGACTGGGATGTTGACAGTGGTTTTACAATTGATGGTGAATATATGATGCCTGCTAAAAATAAACTTAGTTATGGCGGCGGGATTGCTTACCAATTATCTAGAACTTTAAAAGACGATGCTGATGCTGAATTTAACTTCATCCCCCTATATGGAATTTTAAAATACCATATGGAAAATGATGCTTATGTTGTAGGTCATTTAGGTTATAATCTATTTAATGGAAATGCAACATTTAAAGATGGAGAAGAATTATCAGGTGGCTTCTATTACGCAGCTGGAATCGGGATAGGTATGGAAAAATACAACGCTGACTTGCTCTATACTGTTAACAATGGTTCCTGGGGTACACAAGATGTTAGTTATTCCAAATTAAGCTTATCCTTCGGCATGAACTTCTAATTTAAATTTTTAGACAACAATAAAATGCCCTCATCAGTATTTAACAGCTGATGAGGGTTTTTATATTTATATTAAATTAATTATCTTTCTAAATATTTATCGACCAAGACGACTGCCGTATAATCATCCATTGGTCTTTTTGGTTTAAACTTAATAATCTTATTTAAAAAGTTTAAACCTAGAGGTGGGTTTTCTTTTAAATATCTCCGTTCTGCTATAAAGGTTGAATCTGCCTCTTCTATAAAAACTATCTTTTCTTCATCCATTAATAGCTGTAAGATATTAAATACCTTATCAGCGTAAGTTCCATTACCTAGAATGCATTTACTGATTGAAAAACGGCTTAGAACTTCTTCTATCTTACGGCTCAAGTTGGACGTTTCAACAATTTGTTTTTCAATTTCTTCACCCTTTTCTGTGACAATAGCTATACCGCATTTTTTTCGGCCTGGATCAATCCCCATTAGCATTGTCGTTTAAATCTCCTTTTATTGGGTTTTGAATATTGAATGTTATATTATCTCCTAGTCTGTCTTCTCGCCAGATGTCTTCAGTAGCAATTACTTCTACCTTAACTTCACCTTTTATCGATTTAATCCTATTTAATAGGTTATAAAATTCACTGAAGTCAAGCGAACCTACCTGTCCCTGTGAGTCTGGTAGGATACCTTTTTGAATGGCTTTTCCATTAATAGTATCTAGTAAGGCTTCTAATTCCTGTTCTATTTTTTCTGTAGATAGACTTGCATTTATTATTTTACTTGCTATGACATCATCTTTATGGAATACGATAAAGTCCCTATTAAGTAAAAAGTTAACCGACAGCCAGTCTCCTTCTGGTACATTAAAACTGGCTACAAGGCTTACAATTACCTTTTGACCTTTATCCATATTATAAAGAATCTTAGCCACATTTGAAATATCTTCATATTGAATTCTTAAAGCCTGTCCGGTCTTTTCATCTACCTTGATATTTTTTTCTTTAGCAACTTTATTTGCTTCATCAAGCATTTTATTGAGGTCTTCAATAATTTTAGTCTGAGACTGCCCGGCTTCTAGGACTTTCGAATAGACTATATCACCTTTCTGGTAGACAATATTTTTGCCCATGTAGTAGACCATACCGGTCCTATACTGAGTAGCCAACTCCTTAACTTCTTCATAATCCTCGGTCAAATTACTTATCTTTTGATTAAGTTCATTGACCTGATCTTCAAGAGTTTTTTTCTCTTCTTCTAAAAGGGCAATATTTTTCTGTAACTCTTCCCTTGTCTTTTTCAACTGTTCAATCTCTTGATGGGCTTCCTCTAAATCCTGGCGGGTCTGCTCATATTCCTTTTCAGTACTTTTTAATTCGGTCGTTAATTCATCCCGCTGTTGCGAGAGTTCTTCTAACTCTGTGGTCTTTTGATCAATTTCTTGTTTAAGCTGTTCTAACTCCTGGTCTCTTTCTTCCAACTTTTGGTTTAAACTCTGCAATCTATCTAAAACATCATTAATATTAAACAATGCTTGTCTTAAATTGGTATAGGTAAAAAGTAAGATAGATATGGTTAAAAGGGCGATTAAAATCCCCGTCATAACCGTAATAATTATAGATGAATAGCGGGGTCTCAGGCCAAAGAGAGAAACCCTCTTTTTGCCTGCTTTCATACCTATCCTATCACCTATATAGGCAATTATTCCACTGAATATTAAAACCAGTATCATTATATTAATTCCGCTCATTTTTTCCACTCCTGTTTATCTGGCAACTCTATATAGTAATATACTTCCTAAAATCAAGAAAACAATATTTTGAAGCCAGGCACCTAACCAGGGAGTTATTGTCCCCTGAGAGCCCATTGCATCTCCTACTGTCATTAAGATATAATATATGAAGATAACAATAATACTGAGCCCCAAGCCAACTGCTGAACCGCTGGAACGTCCAGGCTTGATACCTAGCGGGGCTGCCAGCAGGGCAAAGATGAAACTGGCAAAGGGTATAGAAATCCGCTGATGCAGTTTAACCCTTTCCTCACGTGTTTTTCTTCCCTGACTTTCTTTTAAATTTATATATTCTAATAATTCATTAAAACTCATGTCTTCTACTTTCTTATTAAGTTTTGAGATCTCTTCCGGTCTATTAAATATCTGGGTTGCATTATACTCATCAAATTCTAACCCGGGTATTCTTTCTCCGGTCTTTAAGTAAAAAATCTTTCCGTTAAAAAACTTCCAGCCTGTTTCTAGCCATTTTGCTCGTTCTGCCTGGATTAAAACCGTTGGTTTTCCTTCTTCATAGTCCTGTAAATAAACATCGGTCATTACTCCCGTTTCCCCGTCAAATTTATGGGTATATAATATATAATCCGGTCTATTACTTTGATTATCAAGAGGAGTCAAATAGAGATTATACTGGGTAGAAGGTAATTTTTCACCGTGCTTAAACTCCCATACTATCCGATCATATAAGTAATTAGAGCGGGGCACTACATATTCATTTAATCCTATCGCAAAAAAACTCATTATTAATCCCAATATCAAAGCTGGGATAACCAATTTATAAATACTTACTCCACCTGCCCTAAAGGCAGTAATTTCACTGTCATTGGACAATCTACTATAGGCCATTATAGTGGCCAACAGGGTTGCCATCGGAAAGGTTAATACTATTATAGAAGGTAAACTGAGAAAAAATAATTTTACCAGGGTAACAATTCCTATTCCCCAGTTTGAATAAAAATCAGTTAATCTAAATAATAAATCGGTCCCTATAAATATTCCGACAAAGGCTGCTACCCCGAATAAAAAGGGTGCTATAAGTTCTTTTGATATATATTTATAAACTAACTTCAAAAGTTTACCTCCTCAACAACAGTTAGATCTGAAATTCGTCACCTAAATAAAATTCTCGTGCCAACTCACTCTCGGCAATCTCAGCTGAATTACCGGACATCAGTATATCTCCCTCATACATAATATAGGCTCTATCAGTAATACTAAGGGTTTCTCTTACACTGTGATCTGTAATCAGTACCCCTAGCCCTTTTTCTTTTAAATATATTATTATCTTTTGTATCTCACTAACTGCAATCGGGTCAATCCCTGTGAAAGGTTCATCCAAAAGAATAAAAGAGGGTTCGATTGCAAGGGACCTGGCAATTTCTACTCTCCGTCTTTCACCACCAGATAATTGATAGCCGTAACTGTCCCTTATCTTATTCAATCTAAATTCATCGATGAGCTCTTCGGTCCTTCTCTTCATCTCTTCTTCGCTTAAGTCTCTAAGTTCCAAGATTGATTTTATATTATTATAGACCGACATCTTGCGGAAAACAGAAGCTTCCTGAGCTAAATAGCCTATTCCTTTTTTAGCTCTTTGATACATCGGCTGATGGGTTAGATCCTGCTCATCTAAATGAATTTGGCCGTGATCAGGCTTAATTAAACCCACAATCATATAGAAGGTGGTGGTCTTACCAGCCCCGTTAGGACCTAAAAGACCTACTATCTCACCTTTATTTACTGTCAGGTCTACTTCATTTACGACCCTTCTATTATCATATTTTTTTACTAACTTTTCAGCGATTATTGTCATGACTTAATTACTCCTCTGAATTGAATATAAGTTGGGCACTACCTGTCATCTCGATCTTATCACCTTTATTTAAGATCTGAATCTGATCTGCTTTAAACTTATTACCATCCTGTTGGCCTGAAACATTGCCTTTAAGGACAGCTCTATTTTCTGCTTTTAAGACACGAATCTGATCTGCATTAGCATTTATTGTCCCATAGTCTATGTAAGCTTCTCCTGTAAAGTTCATGACTTTTTCGGTTCTATCATAAATTAATTTGCTGCTTCTAGCCTTAAATTCTTCTGAATTTAAAAGGACATTACCGTTCATTTCCATATAATCTTCTTCCATTTTAAAAGTAAGTTTATCCCCACTTAATTTCCTGTTATCCATCGTAATATTTACGTTTTCTTCAAATTTAATAATCTGAGTAGCCTGTTCAAAATGGGCATAATTACCTGTAATTTCAGTTTCATTATAAATCATTTTAACATTACCAGTTGCTTCGATTATATTCGAACCTTCTTCATTTTTCTCGAATGTTAATTTATCGGCAGTTAAATTTTTCTGGGCAAATATATTGAAACTAAAAGAAAAGATAAGTATAAGACATAATATTATTGCTGTTCTATAATTTAATTTTATCTTCATCAGAAAACTACCTCCATTCAACTTTTGCCTGCGAATCGGCCGTACCATAGAAAGTTAATTTTTCTAAGGAAAGGGGCCCTGAAAACTTCTCTGCCGTGATTATAATATCGGGTGAGGTTAAAGTAACTCCCTGCTCTCCCTGGACCGTATCATTATTTTGGTTCCAACTAATTGTTTCAGTTTCTAATAAAAGCTCTTCTTTTTCAATATTAATGTCACCACTTAAACTGATCACCTTTTGATTGTTATTATAAAGTGCTTGTGTACCTTCCCCAATATAAATTAAATCCTCGTTTTCATAGGCTTTAAAATTAGGAGAAGTCATATCGTAAATATTTCCCTCATCTTTTCTTTCTAATTTTTCACTGTCCAAATTCCATTTGATACTTTTATCTTTGTTAAATAGGACCAAATCAATCTTTTTAAGATATTCACCTTGTTGTTCTTCATTGTTATCCTGAGAGTCTTGGTTTTGACTAACACGAGTTGACTCATGGTATATGGAAAACGTTATACCGATAATAATAATTAATATAATAATAATTGCAAAAATAATCTTCCTCTTATCTTTGAAGTACATCAAAATTTCCTTCCTTTAATATTAGTTTAGCTGTCTTTTCTATGGCCCCTTCTGAACCAAGCTTCTCAGCGGTTGAAACCATTTTTATCTTAATATCTGTCATTAAATAAGGCTTCGATAGTATGTAGTGAGCTTTATCATATATATTCTGCACGGTAACTTCATCCTGGACTAATTCTGGTACAAGCTCTTTACCAGCCAATATATTCGGCATACCAAAATGTTCTTTCTTATATAATAACTTGGCAATTTTATATGTTAGATTACTTGTCTTGTATATTATAACCATGGGAGTATTTAAGATCATAGCTTCTAAAGTTGCTGTTCCCGAGGTTACAATTGCAAAGTGAGCCATTTTTAATACTTTATGTATATGGTTATTGATTATTTTAGCCTGGATTGGATATTCAATCAGAACTTCTTCAAAATAATCATTAAATTCGGGGCTGGCAGAAGGAATAACAAAGACATAATTCTCATTATCCTCTTTTAGCCTTACAGCTGCTTCTACCATGAGTGGAAATAGTTTTTTAATTTCTTCTTCTCTACTCCCGGGTAATAAAGCAATTGGAATTTCTTCTTCTTTTATTTCAAAAATCTCTTCTAATTCGTTTTTATCTTTATCAATGTTAATCTCATCGACAAGGGGGTGCCCTACAAATTCTGTCTGGGCGCCATTTTTACGGTATATATCCCGTTCCATGGGGAAGTTAGCAGCTATAAGGGCATTATACCTAGACATTATCTTTGCCCTCCATTCCCCCCATAACCAGGCTGAGGGTGGAAAGTAATCAACCACCGGTATGTTCATCTTTGCCCCCAAACGGGCCATCCTCATATTAAAACCAGAATAATCTACGAGAAAAAATACATCAGGGTCTCTTTTTTTTGCCATGTCTTTTAAGACTTTATAATTTTGATTATGTATTTTATAATTCTTGATTGCTTCTAAAAACCCTATTGAATTTATATCGGTGGGATCAATTACAACTTCTACTCCCTGTTCTCTTAATCTATCTGATCCCATGCCGAAAAAATTAATATGGGGATTAAAATATTTTATTCTTTTGACAACTTCAGCTGCTCTTTGGTCCCCGGAAATTTCACCGGCTACTACCATTATTTTACCGGTCATGTTAGACCTCCTCAGGAGAAATCGATATTATAGATAGCTCGGCTTCATCAGCCATTTTTTTAACTCTTTCACGGTCCAAAACTAAAATCCTGCTACTTTCTAAAACCAATCCATCAGCACTTATAGAAATTAAATTTTTAATAGTATCAGGGCCGATGGTTGGTATATCAAATCTAAAATCATGATTCTTTTTACTCACCTTGGCCATAACCGCCCCTTCTTGGACCAATTGGCCGGCCCTTTTTATTGCTTGATCGGTTCCTTCTAATGCTTCAACGGCCACAACCGCCTTGTTTTTAGTTAGGACAGTCTGTCCGATACCTAAATTAGCAATATCTTTAGCTTTTTTAAAAGCATACTTCATATCTTCTAAAAGAACCTCATCAGGGATGATAGAATTAAATTGCCCGGCTGCTATCAATAAATCATCTAGAAATAGATTCTGTTTTACTACTTCAATACCTTCTTTATTAAATTCTGCCACAATTTTTTTTAATATGCTGTGATCTTCTAAATTCTGGCTGTCTTGAAAAATCTTGATAAAGCGCTGGTCAAAATTATCCTTTTCATAAAAGTACTTTTTGTTGACTTTACCTAACATTATTATCTTATCAACTTCATACTCCTTTAATTTATTAATAAAGCAATCAAGTTGAGTTAGACTAATATAATTTACAGTCTCGGAAAAGCCTTCTAAATCTTTACTGTATTCCTCTGAAACAGGAAAAGCATGTACTGTCACATTATTTTTTTGAGCCTGTTTAGCCCAAATCAATGGTAGCTTACCATATCCAGCTATTAATCCTATCTTGTCCATATTAAATACTCCTCTTAACGGCAGATCCCGCGTTTTACATTTCTTAAAAATCTTAGAAAGTGTTCTATCTCATGGTCAGCATTTAATCTATTATCCATTTCAGTAATTGCTTCTTCTATATCTAAGTCAGACCTGTATAGTATCTTATATGCTTTTTTGATTTCTCTTCTGACAGCTGGTTTAACACCATTTCTCCTTAAACCAATTATATTCATCCCTGATACCTGAGCGGGATGTCCGTCCACTATAATATAAGGAGGAATATCCTTTAATACATTGGAGTGAGCACCGACCATAGCCACTCTTCCTATTCTTACAAATTCTTTCACATTGGTCATGCCAGCTATTACTGCATGGTCTTCCACCATAACCTCTTCACCCAAAGAAGTAGCATTAGACATAATGATATCACTGGAAAGATTACAGTTCTCAGAAATATGGCAGTAGGCCATAATCATATTATTATTGCCGATCTTGGTCTCGCCATTCCCTCGGGAGGAACCGCTTTCTATGCTAACATATTCCCTTATTACATTACTATCTCCAATAAAGAGATAGTCATCCTTATTATCCTTGTTGGGAGCACTTCCCAATGAGGCTCCGTGGAAAATATGGTTGTCTTCTCCAATATAAGTATCTCCTCTTACCACTACATGAGATCCTATCTTTGTATTATCTCCTATCTTAACGTCAGGACCAATCGTGGAAAAAGGCCCTACCTCTACATTTTTACCTAGTTCAGCTTGGGGATGGATATATGCTTTTTGATACTTGTCAGCTAAATTTAATACCTTGTTTTCATCATTTCCTAAATTCACAATAACAGGTCTCCTTTCTTCCTTATTTCATTGCAAAAAGCAGCCTACCTTCAGCCACGAGGTCTTTCCCTACAAAAGCTTCGGCCTTTACTTTAGCTACTCTTCCCTTTAATTTAATTACTTCACATACTAATTTTAATTGGTCACCCGGTTGAACCGGTTTTCTAAATTTTGCTTTATCAATCCCGGCAAAATAAGGGAGAGATTCCTCATCCTCATCTGTACTATTTAACATTAAAAAGCCTCCGGTCTGAGCGAGGGCTTCAATAATCAAAACACCCGGCATGATCGGCTTTTCAGGGTAATGACCCTGGAAAAAGTTTTCATTGTAGGTAACATTTTTAATTGCAATTACCTTCTCTTCTTCTTCAAGCTCTATTACCTTATCAACTAAAAGAAAAGGATATCTGTGTGGTAAAATATCTAAAATCTCTTCTATATTATACATCTTTTACACCCCATAGAAATTTTTATTTTTTTCTTTTCTTTATCATCTGGTTTATCTTATAGTTGTCAGAATGTCCCGTTTTGATAGCAATAATCTCACCAATGAGCGGTCCGTTTAAGTATAGGTCCCCTACTAAATCCAAGATCTTATGTCTAACAAATTCATCCTTAAACCTCAGCTCATTGACCACACTATTGTCTTTTAATAAAACAGCATTGTCTAAACTACCGCCCAAAGCTAAGCCCTGTTCTTTAAGAATTTCAACTTCATGGGCAAAACCGAATGTTCGGGCCGGCATTATCTCTTTTATAAAACTTTCTTTTTCAAATTCATATTCAAAATATTTAGTCCCAACTACCGGATGATCATACTTTAATAGATAATTAATTTTAAATACTTCCGACGGGAAAACACCTAAATATGTATTATTGCTCTTATAGAAAAAACTCTTCTTAACCTTAAATATCTTCTGTTTTTTGCCTTGATTATCGATACCGGCTTCCCTAAAGAGGTCTGCATAAAGCTTGGCACTACCATCCAAGGCTGGCATTTCAGCACCATTAATCTTTATAAGGATATTATCTATCTCAAAGGCCCTTAAAGCAGCCATTAGGTGTTCTATGGTCTGTATTTTAAAATCCCTCTTACCGATTGTGGTCGAGCGGGTTGTTGAAACCACATTTTCGACCCCTGCTTCAATTATTGGACTTCCCTTTAAATCAATCCTCTTAAAAATAATCCCGGTATTAGCTGGGGCGGGCTGAAAGTTCAACTTAACATCATTGCCGGAATGAAGGCCGATGCCTTCAATACTTACCGGTTGTTTAATTGTCTGCTGTTTTCTTTCAAAATCAGACAATTCCGTCATCCTTTCTTAAATAATCAGTCATTATCCTTCAACTTTCTTAAAGCTTTTCTATACTCCGGCAGCTTGTTTCTGATAACTCTTGCCTTTAACTCCTTCATCCTATCCTGGGCGGGATTACCTAAATAAAAGGAACCGCTTGCAATATCAGAAGTGACAATACTGGCCGCACCTACTTTTACATTATCCCCTACTTCTACATGATCTAGGACACCGACTCCCCCGGCTAAGATAACATTATCTCCAAGAACAGCACTACCGGCTATACCACATTCTCCTACAATTAAACAGTTTTTACCTACCCTTACATTATGGGCTATTTGAACATGATTGTCAATTTTGGTTCCTTTTCCTATAACAGTGGCCGTCTGAGTTCCCCGGTCTATGGTAACATTCGCACCTATTTCTACCTCATCTTCGATAATTACGTTACCTAGTTGGGGAATATGATAATGCTTTTCTTCCGTCGAAACATAACCATAACCTTCCGAACCAATCACCGATAAGGCCTCGATTGTTACTTCCTTACCGATAACAGTATCCCTTTCGATAACTACATTGGGATGGATGATTGTATTTTTACCTATTTTAACATTATCACCTATTGTTACACCTGGGGCTATGATGACATTATCTTCTATTTCAGTTTTATTACCTAGATATGTATTACTATTGATTGATACCTCTTTGCCAATTTTTACATCATCTTTTATTACGGCCGATTCGGCCACGCCCGGGTTATAGTAAGGAAGGGGAGCAAATAGCTCTGCTATTTTGGCATATGTAAGCCTGATATTCTCAACCTTCAATTTGTTTTTTACGCTGCTGTTATCATCTTCATTGACAATTACAAGGCCTTCTGCCTTAATTTCTGCTTCCTTGATGTGCTTTTTGTCTTCTGCAAAGGTGATCTTGTCAGCTTTATTCTTTTGAAGCGAACTTACTCCGTTAAAAATGTGCGTCTCGGCAAAAACTCCTTCAAAACTACCCTCAATATAATTAAGAATCTCTTTTAATGTATATTCTTTTTTTTCATTTTTAACCTTTTGCTCATTCAGATTCATTTTGATCAACCTCAGAGTACTTTTCATCTAAAAGCTTGATTACTCTATCTGTGATATCCTCTCCACCATAATAGACTTTGTTTTTATAGAGTATTACCTGATATTCATTATTCTTATTAAGTTTTTTGATAACTTGGTCTATTTCATTGTTTAGCTGTCTCTCTATCTCCTGTTTTACTTGGGCGTATTCCATCGAGATCTGATCTTCTTTTTTATCTAAATCTACATCTTCTGAATTTAAATTTTCATACTTTTGTTCTAATTCTTTTCCCTTTTCTGCAAGATTTTTCTGCAGCTGGGCCGCCCGCTTGCTTTCTTCAAGCAGCTGGTTCATATTGATTACTCCAATCTTTTTTTCGGTGGTATAGAAACTAAAATATGCAACTAAAGCGACAATGATTAGGGCTAGGACGATAGATATCTTTTTATACATTTAATTTCTCTCCTCAGTAGAAACGATATAGTTTTTCTTGAGATTATCTAAATCACTTTGTATGATCTCTTTGATTACTTCTTTCTTTTGAAATAGATAGGGGCTTTCTTGATTAAGAGTTTTTTCAAACTGATTCATCTGTTTTTTTAAAGCTGCGTATCTCCTCTGGAAAACTGTTAATACATTTTCTAGCTCAAGTTGTTTTTGTTCAATCTGTTTATCTTTTTCTCGATTGAACTGCTCTTTTAACTTAGCTATCTTTAATTCCTTTTCAGCTTCCAACTCTTCGCTTTTAATACGAAGGGTATAGTAGATTTCATTTAATTTATTATTTATTTTTATACTTTTCTCCGCTTCGATTTCTTCAATTTTATCCCGGTATTTTTGAGCTTTCTCTTCTGTTAGGTCTAGGGTCTCCAGCTTTAACCTATAATTTAAAAGCTCATTTCTACTAGCTTCCTGTACCTGCTTTTCATATTCAGCAAACTCTTCATCGTAATTCTTACGTAAATTTTCTAAGGACTGTTCCATCTCATATTCAACTAGCGAAGAATAGTATTCAATTTCCTTGGCGGTTACTTTATTTATGCGTTCTTTGAAATTATTAAAATCTCTATCAAGCTGATCTCTCTTATCCTCTAAATCATCTTTATACTCTTCGACAAAAAGTAATTCTTGGTTAACAAGTACTGCCTTGAATACCTCTTCGTATTCCTGTTTAGTATCTTGATAAAGATTAAGCCAGTCCTGTTGGGCCTGGACAGAGTTAACAAAAGGGTCAAAGAAACTTTGTTTAAAAGAAGTGCTTTTTATATCTGTTTCAGTATTGTACTGCTCTATATCTAAAGTCAAAGAAGGAGATTTGATCTCTTTTACATCAAAGAGGATTATATAAGTGAAAAATCCTGTGATTAAAATCAAAACAATAAGTAATCCACTTACTATTTCTCTCAACATAGACCAAACCTCCTTTCTTACTCTATTCCTGCTTATTTTCAATCCTTTGTAATACAAGCTGGGTTATATCATGTCCACCTTTGATGACATCCTGTTCTTTGATAACAACCCTCATTTCCTTTTCGGCTGCTATCTTTCTTATTTTCTCTTCAATATCTGCCACTATATTATCAATCAGTTCGTTTTCTCTTTTAGATAGTCTCTGTTGATATTGGTCAATCAACTGCTGATGGTCTTCTTTGGGAGTATCCTCAAGTTTGTTTTCCAGCTCTAACTGCATATCACGGGCTAGATTATTTAAGGTGTTTTCTGCTTCTTTTTTAAGAGGATGGCTGTTAAAAAGGGTCTGTATATTAACATACCCGATCTTATCCTTTAACTCATTTTCCTCTTCTCCAAAGTTGATATATTGATAGAGGAGTAATAGGCTGCCCGCAACTACAACCATCGCTATTATAATAATGATTAGTTTCTTTTTATCTTCCAATATTTATTACTCCTTCCAGCTTGTTAAAATGTGTTGCCTAAGCTAAAGTGGGCAGTACCTCTTTGCTCATCGTCCCAACCGTAGTCCAATCTAATCTGTCCGATCGGGGTATTAATTCTAACCCCTAAGCCTTTACCATAATTAAGGTCATCCAGTACTATTGACTCTCCATCATCCCAGGTTTGGCCGCCGTCTACAAATATTACGCCAGTAAAGTTCTCATAAAATGGTATTCTATACTCAATTTGAGTAAGGAGAGAATGGTCACCTATAAAGGAATATCTTTCATAACCTCTTAAAGTGTCAGAACCACCTAAAGCATATTTTTCAGATTCAGGTAGGATTCCGGTCGAATAACCTCCTCTTAATCTTAATGCCCAGGCCTGTTCACCCACAAAGCCGGGATAATATCTTCTTAAGTCAAAGTTATACTTTGTAAAGTCAGCATCTCCACCGAAAAAGTTACCAGCATGTTCTATTGAGAAACTGTCATTACGGCCAGAAGTTGGATTATAGGGATAATTGGTAGTATTTTTGCTGACGGTAAAGGTTACACTTCTCAAACTATACTGAGTATCTTCTATATCACCGCTTGCATAATTTGTATCAATATTTTCGATTTTATATCTTAAAGAACCACGCCAGTCATATATTAACTCATGACCTAGGGTTACGCTACCACCTGTAGTTCTTCTTTCAAAATCTATATTGGGCTCTACATCCTTTTTAACACCCTGTTCATATCTATCATAAAAATTTAAACCAAGAGAAGTCGAGCTCCCAAATAAATATGGTTCCTGGAAGTTCAAGTTATAATAGTCGTTTTTACCGAATTGATAGTTAAAGCCAATGGTTTGTCCATTACCGCCTAAGTTCGATTCGTTTACTTTAACAAAACCAAACCAACCGTCTTTTGAACTGTAGCCACCTCCAAAGTTAAAGTTACCGGTCTTTTTCTCGGTTAAATTAAAGACTACATTTACTTCATTACTATCATCACCAATTCGTTTTAATTCGGGATTAATATCAGTAAAATAATTTAACTGATAAATATTGCGCGAAGCTTCTCTCACATCATTAATATTAAGGACCTGGCCTTTTTTAATATCTATTTCCCGTGTAATTACATAGTCTTTGGTTTTTTCATTACCTTTCAACTTGATTTCATTAACATGTCCGAGATCTAATACTACATTTAATACACCTTTATCAGAAATGTTTACATCGGCAAAGTTAACTACTATATAACCATTGTCCTGATAATTTTTTATTACGTTTTCTAAACCTGAGTTTAACTTCTTGACATTTAATATGTTACCTTTGTTTACACCCATCCATTCAATTATCTGAGCCTTCTCATAGACCTCAAGGCCTTCAATATTTATCTCCTGGATTTTGGGATTTTCAACCACATTAAATATCACTTTCAGGCCGCCCTCAAAATTTTGGAAATTTACTTTTACATCCTGAAAGTAGCCCAGATCATAAATGGACTGCATATCACTTTTGATCTGATCACTATTAAATGAATCTCCCACCTTAGTTTCTACCGCGGATAAGATCTCGCTTCTCATTATATTTTCATTACCCTGTATTTCTATAGCTGTGATTGACTGATCCTGTGACTGCGCAGATATGGCTGTGGAAGCCATAACTGTAATTATTAATACAGATAATACTAATAAGATAAATCTCTTCTTCATTATTTTCCTCCTTCATTTAAAATTCGATTGTTGTTTCTAGTAAAAATCTATAATCATCTTCCCCGTACCAGCCACCTTCTAAGTTAAGATATTTATTAATATCATACTGGAATGTTAACTCACTGTCTCTTATTTCCGGGGAGAACGTACCTGTATACTGTAGATATAACTTCTCTGTTAAATCTTTGCCTAGATAAACTGTAACTTCCTGTTCACCGGCTAAAGAATAAGTGTCAATTTCAAAACGGTCTAAGGCAAATATATTGGCCAGACTTCTTTCTATCCTCTGGACGAAGTTAAGCTGGACCTGTTCCCCCACATATCTAAATAGCTCTGATTCAACCAGGGAACCGGGCTCAACATTTTCTTCTGAGGTAAACCCTCTTAAACCGCCTCGCCTGGTTAATAAGGCTATTATTTGATCCTGGGGTAGATCCGGTTGAGAACCAAAACTAATATTTAAGTTATCAGCTGGTCCATCTACATAGATAAATATCCGGGTTCCATTCGCTACTGTATTACCCACCAGGTGAATAACAGGAATATTCTCACTGTACTTTTCAAAGTTAGCTGTTACATTATCGATAATAAATTTATTATTATAGTAATCAATTGTACCCTGCTTACTTTTCAGCTTTCCAAGAAAAGTTAGTTCTTCCGCCTGGTAATTAAGCTGTAAACTTCCTTCTTCAACAGGGATATCAATATTTTCACTTCTGAAATAAACATTCTTGCCAGGAATAAGGTTTAATTTTAATTGGGGTGTGAACAGTAGCTCTCCACTTTCTTCGGCTGATTCAGAAGTGGGCCAATTCAATTCACTGTCCACTACAAAGTCATATAACCTTAAATCACCGAAGATCAAGGGAGTACTAAATTCATTTAAAACTCTGATATCAGGATTATAATACCCGTTAAAAGACCCTCTGCTAAACTTGAAGTTCTCGCCCTGTAACCTTACTTCCCAGAAGTTTTCCTGGTTCAAATAATTTATTTTGCCTGTTAAAGTAAAACTGCCCGGACCGAACTTACCCTTAATATCATTTAATGTAATCTGTCTTTCATCAAAGGATAAAATGCCATTTATATTTTTTATGTCCGCAATTCCCTCAATTGAAATTTGGGATAGGTCTAGACCCAATTCTCCACTCAACTGTGGGTTTTGCATTTCTCCTCTCAAGGTGATATTGCCATTGATACTTCCATTCAGAGTCCCTATATTACCATCAATATTGGCAATCTGGTTTAATTTATAATTATTAACTGCTATCTCAATCCCTGGTATAAATCTTTCCTTGATTCTTAAGTTACCTTCAGCGGTAATATTTTGATTATTTGTTTGGTTTAATACTTGTTTAAAAGAAAGTCGTCCATTACTATTATAATTCAATTTGCCGTGAATATCATTTATCTTGATATCTAAAATTTCTAAATCTGTTAAATTAGTCTCCATATTTACGATAAAGTCTTCTCTACTGCCTTTTATAGTTCCCTTAAAGTTTAATTCACCTGCATAATCTAGTTCTGAATTTATAATATTAGCAGATTTAATTAAATCTAAGGGCACATTATCTCCCGTTAAATTTAGATCGATCCTGTCGGCTATCTCACCTTCAATTTCAATAATATCAATAAAATTATTGATAATTGAAAGATCTAGCTTAACAGCCGGATCAGTAAACTTGCCTGTTAAATTTACGGAACCACTAAATGGATAGTTCACATTGTAGGGAGTAGTTAAGTCCATAAAGTTAATGATCTCTCTTACATTACCGCGGTCAGTACTAATTTCAATATCTAATAACTGTTGGTCAGTAATACCATTAATGCTTCCCTTTAACAAGTAATTAGAAGACCTTTTTTGCAATTTTACATCTTTAAATTTAATTGTATCATCATTGTAGGTAATTTGACCAGTGAATTCTTCCGATAAAAACCTATTATATCTGAAATTATTAGATATAAAATTAAATGATACCTCTGGGTCATTGATCCCCCCAGTAATTTTACCTTCAATATCGAATATACCGGAAGCTTCTTCTATTAACTGTAATTCTTCTAAGACAAAGTTATCAACTGTAAAGTTGAAATCGATATTATTATCCTGATAAACTCCATCAGCCCTAATATTAAGGTCATCTTGTCTCATTACTCCCTTAACCAGCTCTAAGCGGTTTTCCTCTAAACTGCCGGTTACAGTAGCCTCAACTTGATCAAATTTATATACTTTACCACCATAGTTAACTTGTGTATTATTGGAAATGAAATATCCGGCTGCTTCAATATTAGAGAACTTACCAGAAATATCAATACTTGGTTTTAAATCCCCTTTAACTGGGAGCTCGAACTCCAAGTACCTAGATGCTTTTTGATAATTAATTTCTTCAGATTCTAAAGAAAAATCTACAACAGACTGAGATAAATTGAATTCTTCCCCTATATTTACTGTCCCCTGTCCATAAAAATTAATCTCATCGAAAACAAAGTTTACGTTCTCTATTGTTAATTGGCGGGATGAATAAGAAAAATTTAAAGTAACATCATTTGCTGTATAATTCTGATAGGCTAATTTATTACTTTCAATTTCACCTTTAATTAAAGGATCATTAAGCTTGCCCTTAATCGTTGTACTAATATCGACTTCATTTTCTTTCTTGATCTGCAGGTCAAAGTAGCGATTTAAAGAGGCAATCGCTATACCTTCCCCCCTTAGCTTGGCATAAATATCATTATTATTTAGATTAAGTTGTCCAAATAGATTTAACCTATCACCATTAACAAATATATTACCTTTTTCTAGAAATAATTTGTTGTTTTCATATAAAAGGTTTCCACTTAGCAAGCGTACTCCATTTTCTCGTAGAATATTTCCTCTATTTGGTTCAAAATCAAAATCAGCTTTCACAATATTATCTTTTATTTGACCACTACCAGTAGTAGCAAGACTAAAATCTAACTTACCAACCAGATATTCAGTTAAATTATATTGATTAACAAATTCCTTTATGATCTCCTGGTCCAGATAAGTTGCCAGCCTTACGTTATCTCCTTTAAGGTCTACCTTATAATTTTTCTTACTGAAATCATAGAGGGCTTTCCCCTTTAACACTGCCTCATTTACTGTATTTAAATACAGGTTGTCTAAATATAAAGTGTTATCTAGATAGCGAACTTTCGCTGAAATATCTACAAATTCCTGGTCTCTAATCATTAAATTATTTAATTCGAAATTGGAAATTAGATTAACATTATCTAAATTACCATCAATATTTAGATCAAAACTACCTTCAGTTTTGAAGTCAAAGGGTAAATCAGTTTGTACAAATCTGTTAAGATAATCACTATCTATTTGAAAATTTTTGCTTATTAACTTACCGGAATAATTATTATTATTTAAATTATATAGGCCATTAAAACTATAATTAGTATCATTAAAGTTAAAATTTAGGGATTCAATTAATACTTTATTTTCGCTTGAACTTAAATGAAAAGAACCGGCTGAAATTAAAACATTTTCCTGATAAGAACTGTCTTTCAATTTAAAATCTAAACCAGTATCGGCTAATTCAATATTGGTTTGATAATTTTCAATATCTTCATTTGTCCCACTAACATGGAGATTAATTTTGGCTCTACCTTCTGAAATATTAATTTGGTATTGAGCAAACTGTTCGCCTAAATTATCTTTCAGTAAACTATTAAATTCACTTAACTTTAAATTATCATTTTTTAAATATAAATCCCAGCTTTCATTATTAAGTTCAGCTGAGATTCTAAAATCGGTTGTAGTATAATTTTGAAGTTGGTATTTATCTAAAAGAAGACCACTGGTTTGTAAACCTTTTTTAATATCCAGTTTTATATTATTTTGACCGCTGTTAATTTTAATCTCCGTGTCCAGGGAACCTAACTTGTACTCTGTATCGGGCTGTTTAATTAAAACATTCCCGTCTTTTATACTTATATAAAGTTCATCAGTTTGGCTAAAAATGGCTGCCTTAATCTCTTTAAAAGAAGGCTGATTTTCATCTCTGTCCTCAGAATTAACATATCTTATTTCCGGTTGTTCTAAGGTTATATATTTAATAATTTCCGGTATATTTTTTTGTTTTTGAAAGTAATCAAATATTGAATATCCCAGATTTACTTTCGGCACCTTTAGGATAAAATTATCACCAACTAAATTAAGGTCCTCAATAGTTAGCTCGTTAAGGGGCCACAATTTAGCTGATGAATATTTAATTTCATAACCACTTGATTGTTCAATATAACTTACAATCGCATTTTGTGGGTCTAATTCAATATCTTTATAGAAAAAATATCCCGCAGCTAGAATCAAGATTATTAAAGTAATTATTAAAATATTTCTGTAATCCATATTTATCCTCCAGCTTTCTATTAAAAATTTAAAGCCGTTTTATTATCTTGATTATTCTTTTTTATCTTCCGGGATATTTTTCTCTTCGCTCTTCTCTGGGATTTTTTTCACCTCAAAATCAAGGGTTAAATTTCCTTCCAGAACGTAGTCTGTATAAACCTGTTTTTTAATTTCTGGTTTTTCTTCGGGCTTTTGGGGAGTCTGAGGACTTTCACTTTCCTCAGGCTCTTCTTCTGTATCTTGTTCTTCCTGTTCTTCTTCCACAGCAGGCTGCTCATTACTAATTTCCCGCCGGGAAATCAGGGAAGGATAAACCTGTAATGTTAGCTCATTATTCATAGGCGCTTCAAGATAATCTTTGATCATTTCATCAAAGCTTTTATATCCTTCAATTACGGTATGGTTTAAATCGTTACCGTTATCTTCCTGCGGCTCTCTCCTGTTTGGAAGGCCTCCATAGCCTCCACTGATTGCCAGGGTTGCCATACCGGTATTAATATCTTCCGGTATCTTAATTGAGAGCTCTCGGCTAATAGAATCCGCTCGATAAGGTCTTAAAACTACTTTAACATCTAATTCACTACCCGGATAAACTTCTTTATTTAGTACTTCTGCTTCCTGTATCAAGGCTATATCATGATCTTTACTAATTTCTACATCTACCTTCATATCAAATATATTTATTTCTTTAAATGGATTCCTGGTGATCATATCCAGCATCCTAAAGTAATCATTTAAGGTAGTAACTGCAATATCATTGCTGCTGTAATACATATTTTCCTTGACGATCTTACCATCTGGTAAATTGGAACCCATGATGGTTATCTTAATATTAGAAGTACCATAACCAATTCTATCTAAAGTACTATCAATCGACTGTAAAATTATACTGCTGCCCAGCTCATCCAGCATCTTTTCATCATTGATGATCTGGGTCCTAACTTCTTTCGTCTGATTTAAATTTTTATCTTCAACTTTCACAGTCAAAGGTATTATATTGGGAAATGTGTTTAATCTCCCGTAAATACCGGCATTCCGGTCATCTTCTATAACTCCTAAAAGTTTATCTAAAGGGCTTCCCACCTTAAAAGGCTGGGTGCGACTGGGAATGATAGCATCAATATAGGCCCCACTCATTAAATAATTGGCCTTACCTTTATTCATGAAAGGGTGCCCAAATGCATAAACTGCCCCCTGGTCAACTAAGGTAACTGTACCAATTGAAGCAACACTAACATCACCTCTAACTAACTGTACAGCCAGGGCACTACCGGCCTCTAATTTAAAGTCTTCTGCCCCTTTACTGGTACTAGAAGAACTACTGACAAAACGGCTGTCCGCTATATCTAATCCAGACTTTAACCGCTTTAATGCTCGACCGTGTAAACCACCCACCATTATTGGGGTACTGGCTGCTTTGATGCCTTCTATAACTGAGGTGTGTTCTCCTTCTTTATTAATATCCATCATTTCTAGTATGGGGGTAACAAGTGCATATTCATGGTCAGCATTCTGCCATTTATAACTAATCGCCCCCACTAATTTATCATTAATATAGACGGGACTGCCACTCATACCAGAAGCAATTCCACCTGACTTATCAATCTTTTCACCAGAGGCTTTAATCAATATTAGGTCAGTATCGATACTTTGACCTTCGATAATATTTATGACTTCAATCGGAAACTCTTCTACTTTAGTACCTTCAAAAACGGTTTTTGCATAGCCGGTCTGACCGGATTTGACTTCATCGACCATCATGACCGGTGGTCTTTCTGCCGAAATAGGGACACTAAATAATACTATGAAAATCAATGAAACCACTATGGTTTTAATATATCTATTCAAATTATCAAATCCCTTCCTCTTTCTCTACTACTTCAGCATCTCACTTGAGGTTAATATTTCTTTTAGTCTATCTATTTCTTCTAATGCTATACCAGTACCTTCTGCTACACAAGAAAGAGGTGAAGCTGCTGGTGATACCGGTATCTTGGTTTCTTTTGATAGAAGTGTATCCATGCCGTGTAAGAGTGATCCTCCCCCGGTTAAAATAATCCCCTTATCCATAATATCAGAGGAAAGTTCGGGTGGGGTCTGTTCTAAGACATGTCTTACACTTTCGACGATCGTAGTAATATTCTCTTTAAATGCTTCCACAGTTTCGGGTGAAGAAATAGTGAGATTCTTGGGCATGCCTGACATTAAATCTCTACCACGCATTTCATAATCCTTGGTTTCTCCATCTATCCAGGCTGAACCTATTTCCATTTTGATTTCTTCAGCTGTTTTTTCACCTATTACCATATTATACTTGTCTCTAATATATCTTACTAAAGCTTCATCAAACTTATCTCCACCGATTCTAAGCGATTCGCTTACCACGATACCGCCCATTGAAATTACAGCTATCTCGGTGGTGCCGCCCCCAATATCTATAATCATACTACCACTGGGGTCTTCTACCGGAAGTCCGGCTCCTATTGCGGCAGCCAGCGGCTCTTCTATTAGATATGTATCACGGGAACCAACCTGGGAGGCGGCTTCCATGACAGCTCTTTTTTCCACACCTGTAATACCTTCCGGTATACAGATCATAATGGTTGGTTTAAAGAAAAATTTCCTCTTTACAACCTTTGAAATAAAGTGTTTCAACATAAGTTCTGTAACTTCAAAGTCAGCGATTACCCCATCTTTTAAGGGCCTGATTGCCACGATATTACCGGGGGTCCGGCCTAACATGCGTCTTGCTTCCTTACCGACAGCCAAAACTTTATCATTATTTTTATCTATTGCTACAACAGATGGTTCCTGTACAACTACACCTTTACCTTTTTCATATATTAAAACATTGGCAGTTCCTAGATCAATACCTATTTTTTTTGATAAACCCATTTATTATTTTACCTCCTTGAGAAACTGTTAAAAATTTATTAAAAATATTTTCTTACCATTTAATTAAACCTGTTTAACTTGCTTTTGCTTCACCGGCTTTAAATACAGCATACTTGGTTGCAAATGGTCCGATAACTTCAGTTAAAGCTGCTGTGAATAATAGGGTGTTAAAGATTAATGTTCCCACATGGGGATCAGAGGCAAAATCCTGCTGAACCATATAAGCTAAAGCAATTGCCACCCCGCTTTGGGGGAACAATCCAAGCCCTACATACTTTTTAATTTTTTCGGGAGCACCTCCGATAATTGCGCCCAGAGATGCACCGCCGACCTTGCCGGCCATACGTGCTATTAAATATGTAAATGCTAAAGCTAAGAAACTGAGTGAAGCAACATTACTTAACTGAATCTCTGTACCGGCTAGAATGAAAAATATGGCGTAAACTGGTGTGGTCATTGTCTCTAAATAATCAGCGATTCCTAAATTCTTACGGGCAAAGTTACGATAAGTAAAACCGACCACCATATTAGTTATCAAAGGTGAGAAATCAAAATATATCGCGATTGCGGAAGCTACTATTATATTGGTAACAAGGGTCATGATCTTTTTGGTCTTGTCTTCAACGTTAACTATAATTTTTTGTCCTACATAACCCAATGCAATCCCCAATAATACAGAAAATGTTATCTCCATCAGCGGTTGTGAAATGCTCGAAAGAAACGATAGTGTCTCTTGTCCATAATGCTTTGCATAGGCGATTGGTTCGACAATACTAAATAAGATTAAAGCAATAGCATCATCAATACCAACAATAGCCATTATCATGGAAGTTAAAGGACCTTCTGCCTTGTACTCCTTTAAAACCATCACCGTGGCTGCTGGTGCCGTAGCAGAGGCAATACCGCCGAGTAACATTCCAATATATATAGGTTTACCTAAAGCAATTACCGCTAAAAAAACAAGTGTAAAGGCAGCTGTAGCTTCAAGTAAAACTATATATACAATACTTTTTCCCATCTTTTTTAATAGTTTAACCGATAACTCACTACCGATGGTAAAGGCAATAAAAGCTAGTGCTATATTCGTTACATAACTTATACTTTCTAAAGAATACTTATACCATTCCTTTTGGGCATGAGATAAAAAAGGCATCCATTCAATTACATCGGTACTCAGTAAAATACCTAAAAATACATAGCCCACTACTATAGGAATCTGATACTTTTTGGCAACAAAGATGACTAAAAGTGAGAGAAAAATTAAAATACCTAAGACAAATATTTCTTTATCTGCAACATTGTTTTGAACCATCCATTCCTCGATCCTGGCTAGTTCTGATACTGCTTCTGAACCCATAATACTTTCCACCTCTATTTAATTGTAAGTTTTTATATATAAATATTAAAACCCTGGAATGAGGTTCCAGGATTTCAAAAGAATTAAACATTATTTCACTCTCTCAATATCCGCACCCAAACTGGATAACTTTTTCTCAATACCCTCATATCCTCTTTCTACGTGATGAATTTTTCTAACCTCGGACTGACCATCACCAATTAGACCTGCCAAAATGAGGGCAGCTCCGGCTCTCAAGTCAGTTACGGTTACTTCTGCACCTGATAATCTACTCGGCCTGATGAGTGCGCTGTGGCCGTCGATAGTAATATCGGCACCCATTCTCTTTAATTCATCAACATGCATAAATCTATTTTCCCAGACCGTTTCTTTGATAATACTGGTTCCATCAGTCTGAGTTAAAAGTACCATCATCTGGGATTGTAAATCGGTCGGAAAGCCCGGATAAGGCAAAGTCTTCACATCAACAGAATCCAATCTGCCGTTTCCTTTAACTCTTACCCCGGAAATATCCTCAACCATTTCCAGTCCCATTTCATGTAATTTAGCTATCAAAGACTTAATATGTTCAGTCAAGACATTTTTTACAAAGACATCGCCTTTAGTTAAAGCGGCAGCTATCATATAAGTCCCCGCTTCAATTCTATCAGGTATAATCCTGTGTTCTTTTCCTTCCAGGCTGTCAACACCTTCTATTTTAATGATGTCAGTACCTACACCTTTAATTTTAGCTCCCATTACAGTTAAAAAGTTAGCTAAGTCGACAAGTTCTGGTTCGCGGGCAGCATTTTCTATTACTGTCTTTCCATCAGCAAGACTTGCTGCTAACATAATATTAATGGTCGCCCCTACACTGGGGTAATCAAGATAGATCTTGTCCCCAACTAATTTATCTGCTTTTACCTCAACAATTCCATGGTTTAATGATACATCTGCCCCTAGGGCCTTAAAGCCCTTAAGATGTAAATCAATCGGTCTATTGCCAATATTACAACCCCCGGGTAGAGAAGTCCTTGCTTCACCATGCTTAGCCAGCATCACACCCAGGATATAATAAGAAGCCCTTAGCTTTTTCGCTAGTTCCTTATCAGTCTCATATGTATCTAAACCATTAGGATCTATTTCAACAGTATGGCCGCTCCTTTCGATACGAGCACCCATCCCCTTGATAATTTCACATAAGTTTGAAACATCTCTCAAATCTGGAATGTCTTTCAATATACTGGGAGAATCTGCTAATAGTGTAGCAGCCAGTATGGGTAAAGCAGCATTTTTGGCACCATTAATCTTAACTTCACCTTCTAAGGTGTTACCCCCATTAATAACAAATTTGGCCAATTTATATGCTCCTTTCATTACCGAAAAAAATCTCTATATAATAAGTTCTATATTCATCTAAAAAGACCTTCATTTAGAGTCTTTACATTCCTAGTAAGAATATCATATTTTTTGTATTTTTTCAACAATACTTGACCCTTATTTAGACCAATTTGCTATTGAAAATTCCAAATTATGACTGGAAGGAGATAATTTGTAAAAAACCCCGAGTGTTCGGGGTATATCATGGCTAATTCACTAATCTCTTTAACTATATCAGATATATTATTGTTTTTAAAATAAAACTTAAATTATCCTCAAATTTAATTACCGATTTGAGCCGAGAAAGCCTCGCCTATATTAATGGGCGAGGATGAATCG
>CAZGMM010000027.1:0-25264 GCA_964526845.1 uncultured Halanaerobiales bacterium
CTTTAACAGTTAATTCGTGTTATTCTAACAACAAGTGCGACTGCCCGTCGCACAAATGAAAAACCGCTGTCCTGAAAAGACACCGGTAAACAAGCATGGTCTCCTTTCCAAATTGGGAGGCTTAAAACTTTCATTTTAAACCCTGACGGCTGAATAACCCTAGAACTAAATCCTTAGGTCCTGACAGCTCGAAGATCACAAAAATATTAATTTTTTCTTAATAGTAAATATTCAATATTTAAAACAATAAACCTTCTTATTTTAAAATTAATCCTGCTTAATTATCTCAACTTTTTTCTGGCGGGTCAACTGTTTGACCTCATATTCCCTCTGCATTGCTCTGCTCTTGGACTTAAACCGCTCTGAATGGACTAATTTTACCGGCCTTCTTCCTTTGGTATACTTGGCCCCTTCTCCTTCATTATGCTGCTTTATTCTTCTTTTGAGATCATTTGTATAACCGGTATAGTATGTTCCGTCTGCACATTTAACTATATATACATAATGCATCTAGATATTTCATCTCCTAACTTAATCGATTATCTCCCAATTTTCTCCTTCAGCAACCGCCCTTAAGCTGTCTTCCGGATTAACAGCCACCGGATTACCAACTGCCTGTAGTAAGCTGAGGTCATCGATGCTGTCAGCAAAGGCATAAGAATTATCCCAATCAATATCAGTTGAACTATACTCCCTTTTAAGTGCCTTCAACTTAATTGAGCCACTTAACACCGAAAATTCATCCAGGGATTCTTCTCTATCTATTAAAATAGTACTGCCCAATATATTGTCTGCCTCCAGCCGCTCAGAGATCGGCGCTAGCAATTCAGCAAAGGTCCCTGATAATAGTATTACTTCATGTTCTTTGTTTTTAAATTCTTCAATGCGTTCTAAAACCTTTGTATTATAGTATTGATGGGCTTCTTTTTCAACTTTTATAAAAAACTCTTCAATTTCCTCTTTTTCCATCCCTTTAAAAATGTGAATGAATCTATACATAAACTCCACTTTCATTTCTTCTATACTCATCTTTGTTAAAAAAGGATACCTGTATTTTAAAATAAGGGGGGCTAAGATTATATATAGCTTATATAGGTTCAGACGGGAATAGCCAAATTTTTTCCAGCAGGAAATTAAAAAAGGTATGGTTTCTTTTGGAAATAAAGTTCCATTAAAATCAAATACAGCTAACTTCATTTTTAATCACAACCTCTTATAAATTATCGTTCTATTCCATCCCGGGCTTTAACGCCTTCTTCATAGTAATGCTTGACCTCTTTCATTTCAGTAACTAAATCCGCCTTTTCAATAATCATATCAGGGGCATAACGTCCTGTTAGAATTACTTCTACATGTTCTTTTCTCTTATCTATAGTTTCAATTACCTTGGTAGGTGAAAGAAGATTATAATGAAGTGCGATATTGATTTCATCCATGATCACTATGTCATACTCTCCACTTGTTAAAATTTCTTCAATAATAGCAAGTCCTTTTTCAGCTGCCTCAATATCCTTTTGGAAAGGTTCCCTATCAAAAAAGCAGCCGGCCCCAAACTGTTCTATCTTAAAACCTGGTAAATATTGACCGGCTGATGCCTCATTGTACTTCATGTTTTTAACAAACTGGCCCATATATACCTTTTTGCCTCCACAGACCGCCCTTAAAGCAAGACCAAGGGAGGCAGTAGTTTTGCCCTTACCATTACCAGTATAGACCTGAATATATCCTTTACTCATTTCTATTCACCCTCTATTACTTTAATTTTTTAAATTATTGTAATCGCGTTCTGCTCTTTCTTTAATTCCTTTTAACATTTCCCACTGCTGAATACCGGCTCCTCCCGGTTCAGTAATTACATAGTTCATTAAATCAAATAAAAATCCTTCTCCGATATCACTCTTCCAGCGGACCATCAACCTGGTCATATTTTCATTTAATACTCTTAGATCATAAGCCCAGGTAACTACATAGTCACCATCCTCCTTGCCGGTTAGTAACAGGTGATCGTTCCTCTTTATTTCTTCTACTTTAAAAGAAATATCGGGTAGTATACTAATACTATCGCCTTTTTTAAGTTTCTGCAACTCTAAGATAATTCTATCGGCTGATATATTACCTTCATAGAAATAATTATCGGCCGCCCAGCGGTTAATAAAGTCCCAGTTATACCAACCGGCTCTTTGGTATCCAACCTGTATCAGGTAAGCCCAGACAATATTGGCCGGGGCATCGATGGTTATCGCCTGCTGGTAGACGGTATCAGGATTTTTCACATAATTATCTCCGGGCAGTTCCATCCTTCTTTCTGTTTTAGTTATTCCCTTGTTTACCCACCAGTCTCTTAATGCCAGAGAATAAAGGCTGGCAAAGATAATGAATAACAAAACGCCATATACAACTAGTTTAATAAAAAATTTCTTTTTGTTCATTTAACAAAACCTCTCTTTTTTAAAAATATATTAATACCAATATGAGATTCATCAAACTGACTGAGATTAAACTCGCCCAGATCGAATCAGTTTTCGCAGTTGTATCATCACCTGCACATCCTTTAACTAAAAATGCATGGCGAAGATGTATATTAACCCTTGTATTGTAGGCATTATAACTGCTACAATCATATTTGTAATCAATAACAGGATTGCCTAAATTATGACAGCCCAAAAGACATTTATTTTTTTCTTACTTTATTTTTATTTTTTAACCACCCAGAATTGGCAGGAACCTGAAAATTCTTGGACCTTCTTTGACTCCTCAAATTTGTCCGACCTAAAAAAATCTTCAATTAAAGTAAAACCTGCTTCTTTTATTAAATGGACTACTCCTTTGTGAGAAGGTATATGTATAAAAAGTTCTTCTCTATTATTTTTAGTTGTTGTTATCCTGTCTCCATACTCAAATAATCTTTTATCCTGAATGCCTTTCTCCCATTTTTCTCGTTCTTTTTCCCAATACTCTTTAAATTCTTCGCCCCTATTGCGGGCATGAGTTGTAAAGATAAAAATACCATCCTTTTTTAATATCCTTCTTATCTCTTTTAAGGCTTTTAATCTATTTTCTCTTTTAGGAATCTGCATTAAACCATTGAAAGAAAAAAGAGCCTTATCAAAAGTTTCCTCTGCAAAGTCCATATCTAAGGCATTGCCTTCTATTAAGACTATATTAATGCCCAGCTTTTTATTTATCTCCCGGGCTTTATTTAACATCTCTTCTGATAAATCCAGTCCGGTTATCTTTTTATAACCTTGCATATAAAGGCCGAAAGTGGTTCGGCCGGTTCCACAGCCTATATCTAAAATTCGGTCCTGCCTCTTAAAGTACTTATTAAATACATATTGCTCTGACTGCCATAGGCCAATTTCATTGGTAGCTTTTATATATTTTTCAACTGCACTTTTATATGTATCCTTAATATATTTTTCAGTCTCTTTTTCCATATTATCATCCTTACTATCGTTTTAAAAAATCGAATAAAGTGCTATAAAATTTTTCTTCAGCATATTTTTCCCGCCAGGGAGTATGACCACATTTTTTTAGTATTTTTACTTCATATTCTTTATTAAGTTTTTCCATGGGTTGAATTACCCCCTGATAGGGGTGGGGATCATAACCACCGTGGATCACTTTGATAGGACATTCAATTTTTTCTAATGATTTTAATAAAAAGTTTTCTTTTCTTAACATAGATGCCTCTGCCCATATTTTTCTATACAACTTAATTTGAAAATCAGTACTGCCATTATTATTTTCAACAAAATGATAGGCATCAACTTTATGCATTAGTTCTACAAATTTATTTAATAATTTAATCCTAACATTTTTACCATCTTTAAATTTATCCTGGACTTTATGGAAAAGTTCTTTTTCTTCGGGATCCATCCTTTTTAAGCGATTTTCCTGAATGGAATTACTGTACTTCTCTTCAAAAGGAGCACTGCTGATCAGTATTAAGCTTTCTGCCAGGGAGGAATAATCGGCTGTAAACAGAAGGCCCAACCAGGCTCCCCAGGAAAAACCAACTATTTTTACAGGAGAGTCCATTTTGCTTTTTATAATCTTTTCCATTTCTTCTTTTAATTCTTTTATACTAGACTGTTTTTGCAGATATTCTATAACTCCATACTTTATTCCTATCTTTTGAGAGACTCCTTTTAATTCTCCGACCGCACCCGGACCGCCGTGTAAAGTTAAGACATTATAGGGACTATCACCATAAACTCTATAGTTTTCCACTTTATCACCCAATCAATTAAAGTATATACTCCTAAGATTAAATAATTATTATTTAAATATTAATAATTTGTTAATTCAACGGACTGAAACCAATAATTATCATTATTTAAGATTTCTTTCTTTTTAATTTCTACTTTTTCATTAAAGATAGGTCCGTCAATTACCACAGTATGGTATTCACCATTTTCACCACTGGGATCAATTCCCATTTTTTTAAATTCTTTGATGAGATCTTTATCAAGGATTTTCCCTAAATACTTTTTATCTAAATAATCTTCATTAACTACAATAATCATGGTTTTAAAACCTAAATCAATAAATTCTTGTAAAAGGGCTTCCCGGCCCTGGTTCCAGAGCGGTAAAACGGCTTCCAAACCGGCTTTATTACATACTTTCTCTTCCCACTCTCTATGTTCCGCAAGGTCTATATCTCCGAAGATTCCTTTATCAATACCTTCTTTTTTGAAATCTTTTAAGGTTTTTATAAAAATCTCTTCATAATCATCCCAACTTGATCTTTTTGTTGTTAAAGGTATATTTAAAAATTCGGCCTGGGCTTTTAAAATAGATAAAGGTAAATTATGGGACCTTGAATTTTCACCCTTTTCATTCATCATATTTAACAGCTTTTTGGGTTTTAAATCTTTTTGCATTGCTTTATATAATGAAAGGGCAGAATCCTTACCGCCACTCCAGGAACAAAAGAAATTATTATTCATTATCTGATCTCCTCTTTGAAATATTTTTTGTTTCCATCTGCATTTCAAATTCGTCATTCTCTATATTAGTTATTTGAAAACCTGCTTTCTTATATACCGATAAAGCAGGTTTGTTCTCTTTATTGACATTTAGTTTTATTAACTCCTCTTGATAATTGAAAATTTCAATACCAAATTTCAATCCTTCTATTAAATATTCTAAAGCCATACCCTTGCCCACATATTTAGGATTTAAGGCCAAACCAATTTCCAATAAAATTGAGTTAAAATAGTATTCAAATAAGCCAAATAAATCATTATCCTTATATACTGCAAAACCCTTACAATTATTAGGCCCTTTTAAAATATCATCACCATTTTTATAGCTTTCAAAATAGGGGTCCATATAGATCTCTTTAACAAAGCCATTATACTGCCAGTTCTTAATCTTTTTAGCATCTTCAATCTGCATTGGTTTAAAATTATATTCCATTACTATCCCTTTCTTGTTTAAATATTAGATGAGATATCTTTTGAGCTCTATATACTAAAAATAATCCTAATAATATCTCGGCAATTTTAGACATGAACCGGGGAGTTTCTTTAAACATTGATATATGGGCTATAGACAGTATTTCAAATATGTATCTAATAAAATCTGGTAGTGAGATAGTAATTATGATTACTCCTGCTAAGGCTAAAAGGGTTTGAAATAATAAGTCATATTCTACTTCTTTAGCCGCCTTATTTTCTATATCAAGGTGACGGGTAATTATACCGGCAATTTCTTCAGCTTTAAACCAGAGAAAATATATTATGATTAAAAATATTAACTCTGACAGTATTAAACCTATCTTTGATAATAGCGGCATTTGGTTAGTAAAGATCATGTATAAACTGGAAAGAAGTCCTCTCCTAATAAAAGTAACCAAGAAGTAGATAGCCATAATTTTTAAGGAAACTATACTCAAATTTTTCAATGTTGATCTCCCCTTTGTTTTGTATTTAAAATATTATCTACCAAAGATAAGGAACTAATTTTTTGGTTTCTGCTTGATATTCCTTATACTTATCCAGCTCTTTTTCTAAGAATCTCTCTTCAACTTCAATTCTTTTTAAAAATAGGTAAACAGTTATTACTGATAAGACCAAGGAATAATATGTATTTAAGATGAGCGGAAACCCTATAATCTGTAAGATATTACCCAAATAAGCGGGATGTCTTATATATTTATAAAGTCCTGCCCTGACCAAAGTATGATTATCCCAGGTTTCTACATGCCGGGAAAAATACTTGCCTAAATATTTAATACTCAAGCCCCTAATGATTATCCCAATAAAAACAACTATAATACCGAAAGTGGAGATAACACTGTTACTCCTTATAAAATATGAATACTCTAATATAGGTATAATTAAGGCACTAAACCAGCTTACTGAAAGTAAAGTACTTAAAACTTTATCTTCCTTTTTGTTTTCACTCGTTTGTCCTTTAAAGAAAAATTTATCTACAATCAGACTAAGTACTACCATGATTAGATAAAAATATACTAAATTTTGATTAAGCTTTAATCCGGCCTGTTCTAGATTCTGCCAGGAAAAATAGAATAAAACTAATATTAAAACCTTTGATAATAGATTAATTACAAGACTCAAATTATATCATCCTTTGTACATAATATTTTTTCATAGCAATAGTATTCTTGAAAACCGGCGGGTTTAAAGTCGAAAATAAGTTCACCAACTTTTTTATATCCCTTACTTTTATAAAGATTTAAAGCTGCTTCATTTTTGCTTAATACATCTAGATGTATACTGGAATAACTATTTACTTTAGCATAGTTCTCGCTAAATTTAACAATCTTTTTACCATAACCCTCTCTTTGGTAATCAGGATGAACAGCTAAGAGATGTAAGCCCAAAAAATTATTATCCTGCCAGCCTATGGGCTCCCATAAATCATCGAGATAATCACTTAAGACGAAGGAACATATTATCTTATCCCGCTTTTTAATCAAAAATATAGTGCCGGCTTCGATTTCTTTTTGAATTAAATCGCGAGTTGGATAATTATCATCCCACATTAAAATATTATTTTTCTCTAATTCTTTTCTGCATATTTGGTATATATTAAATACCTCTTTTAAATCCTCTATTTTTGCTTTTTTGATCATTTTAATCACCGGTTTCCTCTTAATATTGAACCCCTGCCACTTCTTCAACAATTTTGAAGAAATCTTCTGAAAAAGCATTTTTGAATTTAAATCTTTTATAATATTCCTGCAGTATTTTCTCTACATCTTCAGTTCCGTATTTTTGTTCCAAATCATGTAGAAAAGCTGCTCCCTTTCCATAGGCAACTGCACTATAGTCATTCCAGGCTGTAAACTCAGTCACTGGTGTAAACATATCTCTATTACTGCGGGAAGTATTATAAATGCCCATTAAACTCCTGTATAAACCTTCTGCATATGCCTCTCCCCTTGTTTCGCGGCTGAAAACTATTTGGGAATAGGTAGCAAATCCCTCATCCAGCCAGGGATCCGTAATCTGGTTATTTCCAACTGCCGAATACCACCACTGATGGGCAAGTTCATGTACAATGTATTCACTTAAATAAGTCTTTTGGGAATAAACAAATTTTTCTGTATCAATATAGACCAGTCCCGGATATTCCATTCCACCGCTTAAAAAGTTTGTTTCAACTATGGATACTTGGCCATAAGGATATTCACCAAATTTTTTACTATAAACTTGCATCGCCTGGCTGGCAATATTTTCAGTATAGTTCATCAAATCTTTATTATCAGTTAAAAAGTAAAGTTTAAGTTGAGTATCTTTTAGGTTATGAGTTCTTTTTGTAAACTCATCACTGGCCACCCAGGCAAAATCACGCATCAATCTGGCCCTTATCTTCCATATTTTTTTATCTTCTAAAATTTCTTCTGATAATATTTTGCCTGAAGCAGCTATTTTATAATCAGGGGGTGCTTCAATACTAATATTATAATTACCAACATCACTATAAAAAGGATCACCAATTACATAATACTCTGATAGATTCCAGCCTTTTTGATCATAAACAGCTGCAATAGGATACCAGTTGCCAAAGTTAAAAGTGCTTTTATTGTGTCCAAATCTATGTTCTAAGCTGGGGATCTTTAAAGTATAGTCCATTAATATTTTTAATCTATCTTTAGGCTTCAAAATATTATCTAATTCTATTTTAAGCAAGGTCTTGTCCGCACCGATAATTTCATAATCAATTATTTTACCGTTAATTTTTATTTCTGAAAATTCTATATAACCAGGCTCATAGTCGGGATTTATATTTTCAACCAAACCTAATCCTATAATATTTTCACGGAAAGCATTCGGATATAGATGAAAATATATTTGATTTAAATCTGTATTTTCCTTATTAATATAATCCACTGTTTGTTCTATTTTGCATAATCTCTGCTCGGGTTCAAATTTAATATCAATATTATAATTGTCAACTTCATCAATATTGACTCCATTATAGTCTTTTGCTATTAGGTCATCATAATCCCTGCCCAGATAGTCATATATACTTATATTAAAAATATTAAAGGCAGCAAATAGGAGGACAGCTACTATAAAAACAATAATGATCTTTTTCATCTTTCTTCACCTTTTTAAAGATCTTAATTAAAAACCAAGTTTATTTATCAAAAGGAACTTCCTTATTATATATTTTGTTCAGATAATTCCTCACATCATCTTCCAGAGATTGAGGATACTCAAAGCGGAGCCTATAGGCCACCTTTTTGGAAATTTTACTGAAAAAGTCCATCATTTTAAAAGTGCTTTCCCAGTTGTCCTCAATATTGCCACCTGAAAAAGTTTCTTTTAACTCTTCCCATAGTTTATCATCCAAATGTTTTTTAAAGTTACTTCCCTGTTTACCGGGGTTCACCTGCCAGTGGTTATCTACTCCGATCAGCCATTCTATCATCTGCTTAAGCAAGTTGTATTTGATAAAATAGTCCATGTACTTGGCAAAATAAAATTGGTCACGCCAGAGATATTTTGCAATATAGGTGATATCCCACCAGAAGTTATTAACTACCCTATCATACTCTTCTTGAGTAGGCTTTTTTGTCTGATAGGCATTATGAGTGGGTTCAATCAATTTTGCTGTGATATTATTTTCATCATATAAAACCTGATAACCAATATCTAAAAAGGCGGGCAGTTCATCATATTCAGATACTTTTTTAACCAGTACGACCGGCCAGATGCTGAAGTCTATTCTAATATAATCCTGAAATATATTGAGTGAAGTATAGGTGGTAATATCTTCTAACTTGAAATTATCATTGAAAGCTACCATCACCTCGCCAAAATTATTAATCCAGCTTTTATCTTTTAACAAACTTTTAGGTTCCTCGGTAACTAAGACCACATCTAGATCGGAAAAAATATCGGTTTCTACCCTGGGATTTGCCATCGAACTCGTAATTAAAAGTGCTTCTATATCTGGGTTTTGTTTAGCAAATTTAATAATATCTTCTAATACTCTTTCTTTATCTCTCACTTGAATTATACTCCCTTATTTTAAGCTTATATTATAATTTTTGAGTACCCGTATAGCTCTTAAGGTATTTATTTTACTTTCCCTTGTGTTCCCTTCTAATTCAAAAAATTCTTTACCGCTGTGTTTGCCCTGGAGGGGCCATTTACAGGCCTTGTTTTTCTTTTTTAATAATAATTGCAGGGCATCCTCCATGCGTTCATCATAATCTTTATCATAAAAATAGAAATATTCTAAGACTCTTAAAATATCATAATACCAGCGGGGAGGGAAAGACAGATAAGTAAATTTCTTATCGATTACTTCACCTGTTTTGTCAGACTTATATAAGCTATGCTGTAATAAAAACTCATGAGCTTCTTTTTCCATACTGATAACTTCTTCTTTTTTATAATCAAAGACGTTTTTATACTCTAAAAGACCTTCCAAAACATTTATAGTAGTGTGCATAGAAGAATGGCTGGCCCCCTTATGATTTTGACAGTTCCAGCCTCCATCAGACATCTGTTCAACAATAAGGTAATCAATTAAATTTTTAATTCTTTCATCTTTTACCTTGAAATAGGCAAGTAAGGAAAGGACCATGCCAGTTATACATGTTTCACTTCTTGCAATTGTTTTAGAAAAATTTATTCCCCCATCCTTATAAAGACCTTTGTCCAATAAAATTACAGTCCCTCTTCTGGCCTGCAAATTATCGCCTGGAAGGAACAATCTTTTTAATAGCAAAAGCGTATAAGTTGAGGATATCCATTTAGGAGAGTATAGTCCCCCACCCCAGATATCATCTTCAGCTTGTTCATCCAGCAGTCTCTTGACCCAACCCTTGGTTACCATTTCATTTCTTAATACTTGCAACTTCTGTGGCTCAGTTTCCAAAATATCACGATGGACCTGATATCTGATAACTGGGTCACCTTCTAACAACCAATAAACTACCTTTTGCTCTTTCATTTTTTTCTTCTACCTTTCAATTAAATTAGGCATTCTTTTTCCCTTTTATATCGTCTATTTCAATTTCTATTATCTGAGTCTTGTCGATTGCTTTTTCAATATAATCAAAACCTTCTTGTTTAAAATCCGGAGAATATTTTAAAACAAACTGCTGTAAAGCTTTTTTCTTGGTCTCATCACTTAACGCTCTTGCTCTGCCAAAAATCACGACACTTTCATAGTTAGAAGTGAATTCAGCCGGCTGAAGTTGATAATCACCCACCACTGTAAATGATACTTTGTTATTATAGTTAATATTCTCTATTTTATGACCTTCTCTTGCACAGTGAAGATAAATTTTATCATTAAAAAAGACATAATTCATGGGAAGGGCATAGGGATAATCATTTTTACCTATGGTAGCTAAGACCCCATACTCACCCTTTTTTAGAATTTCTAAAGCTTTTACTTTGGCCAATTGTTTTTCCTTTCTTCTCATCTCTTTAAACATATTATCCTCCATATCATATAAAATTTTGGTACTCTAATCATTGCTTCTTGCGTTTCAAAATAATATTTTCATGTTAACCGGTAAAAATAGAAAGTCCTCTATTAATTTCAGAGATATTTTCTCTATTTAATATATTTTTACCTCTTCTTTTTACCAATGTATAAAAAGTAATCTTCATCCTTGATCCTGGTATCTTCGAAGTTATAGGTCCAGCTCATTAATTTTAAAACTTCATCTGTCGGAATCGGTTTCTCTTGCTCATGGTCTGTCTTATCATGGTGTTCTTTTAGCTCTTTTCTTGTTTTGGAATGAATTATTAAAAACTGGCCTCCCACTTTTAGATGCTTGCCGGCATTTTTAAATACCATATCAATTTTATCTAAATGGGGAATAGTATCATAAATTATGACAAAGTCAAATCTCTTATCTAATTCAACATTGGTTTCAAAATCGATTCTTCTAATTTCAGCATCAGGATGTTTTTCTTTGAAAACTTCAATCATTTTAGGAGAAATATCTATACCTAAATATCCTGATAAGTTTTCATTTTTGAGAAGTGAATAAAGAATCCCGGTTCCAGCTCCAACATCCAGAACAGAATTATTACGGCCGATCTTGTATTTTTTGATTACTTCCTTGGCTACTTCAATATTTTCATCGGTGATGTATTCATCCCATTCTTCAGCATGTTTATTGAAAAACTCAATTTCTTCTTTTTTATCCTTTTCCATACTTTTGCCCCCTACTAGGTTTACTTTCTAAGGTTTTTAATCATTTTCTAAATTCATTAATATAGTCTTTTGCATGTGTAGCAAGTTTTCCTTCGCCTTAAAACCAATAAAGTAATCAGATTCTATAATCCCCTTACTAACCTCTTCTCCTCTTGTAAAGGGAGGACAGGGGTTCACGATGCAGTTATTACTGGCATAACCTATGTTTTCTAAATTAATCTGATATTGAGCAAACTTATCCTGAGTTTTATATCCATGGGGAGGCCAGGCATCTGTTAATATTACATCTGCCCCCCTTATTCCTGCCTGTAAGTCATTAGTTCTTTTAATTTCTCTTTCAGAATTTTCTGCAGCAAATTTATATATGTTATCTTTTACTTCAAATCCTTCTGGACAAACCTGTGTTAAATTTAAATCAAGTACTCCGGCTGCATTAAACCAGGAATTAGATATATTGGCCCCTTCTCCTACAAACACAAATTTTAAGCTGCTTAAATTACCCCTTAGTTCATATAAGGTAAATAAATCACTTAGTACTTCACAGGGATGGTATTTTTTCGACATTGCATTGACAACGGAAAAATCAGCTAATTTAGCTATTTTTTCAATTATTTCTTGTTCGGGATACCTTATTATCGAATAATCAACCCAATTATTTAGGTACTTTACCTTGTCTGCAAGTTCTTCCTTACCCTCTAGGTCCAGGGATAGATTGATTATATCTCCCCCTAATTGGTTTATCGCACTTTCAAATGATATCTTCGTTCTTAAACTGATGGAAGGAAAGGTAGTAATTATCGTTTTGTGCAATAGGGGTCTTAGGTCATTACCTTTATGATTTTTGATTCTTAATCTTTTTGTATCCGCAAACATTTCATATACTTCACTTTTAGAAAGGTCTTTTATTGATAATAGATCCTTCATGGAATTCTCCTTTTTAAATTATTATTAAACATCAATTATTCTTTATGAAATCCCTGCCAATGAGAACTTGAAACTTCTCTGTAATTCTTTTCCTTCTGTTATACTTCAATAATGAACTCTGATAAGGCAAAGGCTGTATCTAATACCTTTGGCTGGTCTATAATATCCAAATTATCTTCTTCTGTATGAACCTTGTCTAAGATTTCTTCTAACAAGTTTGAAGTAAAAGCTAATGCTGGTATATTTCTATTAACTAATATTGTGTGTTCACCCTGATACCAGGGGTCTCCCCGCACCATATTATATTTATTTTTGAAAATTTTATCAGATAGGTCATTAATATTCTTATCAGTTGTATAGACGGAAAAAGCTGTGTTACCTTCCTTATACCCCATTCCATCTATATTGATACCCAAGGAAATATTTTCTAAGCTGCTTTTGTTTTCTATAAAATATACCCGTTGGCCCGGATTAGAATAATAGTCTTCCCCGTTTAATAAGGCGACTTCTACCTGTTTATCTAAATTTTTATCTTTTAATAATTCTATTAAAAGAAGTAAGGTGGTTACACCTGTAGCATTGTCAATGGCACCAGGTGAATCAACTTTGCTGTCAAAATGGGCAAAAAGAACTATTTTATCTTTATTTTTCTTTCCAACTTTTGCAATTACATTTTTGCCCTTAGAATCAACCTTTTTTGCATATATTTTCAGATAGACATCTTTTCCTACTTGCTTTTTTATTTCTTCTCCTATTAAATCCTTTGTATAAATTGAAGGAATTAAAAAATCACCATCTTCAATTAAAGGAAAGGGATAAAGACCTCCAGCTGTGCTTTGGTCTTTCCCGGTTGCTGCAATAACAGCTTTAAAACCTTTTTCTTCTAATAATTTAATTATGGTCTGATGTCCTTCAACTTGATAAAAAGGGTAATTTTTAGGGACAAGTTGCTTTTTAACAAGATCGCCAGTCAATAAAACAACCTCGCCTTTCCCCTTTAATTTTTTTAATTGTTCTATATTAGAGGCATTCACTAATTTTGCTTTAAGTTCAACAGCAGGAGAGTAGGGACTGATCTGAGCTTCATATTCGGTATCATCAACTTTAAATATTAAATCAGTGGGATACCAGTCAAAACAATCAAAGGTTTGTTCTTTAAGTTCAATATCTTTTAAATTTTCTTTTATATAGTCTGCGGCCTGTTGATTACTCTCACTGCCCACATATCTATCACCTAAATTACTGCAGAAATATTTCAGGTGTTTTTTTGTTAACCTTTTTAAGTCTTTTCTCAATACTTTCACCACTCTTTTATATATTTATCTATACTAACTGAATTTTCTTCCCAGATAGCGGTTCACCTCTTGCATATATGCTTTATATTCATCTCCAAATTCAGTCAGACAGGCCCTTTCTTCTGAAAGTATTATATAATGAACTGAGATCTGGAAAACCATTAATAAAATGAAGTATAGGACTGATTCTGTTATTAAGGCTATCCCGAGAAAATATAAAAAGAAGGCAACATACATGGGGTTGCGCGAGAAACTATATACTCCCTTATTATTCAACCCATCGGCCTGAGGTCGGGCAAAATCATACATCGATACAGTGTAATAGAGGATACCAATAATATATATAATAAAGCCAAGTATATTGAGAGCTGTTTCTGTTTGAATATCTAAAAAGATTGTATAAAAAAGCATGAACATTAGGGCAGCTTGATAGAGGTAAAATGCATATTGTTCTTTTTCTTCAAGGGGTGGAAAGCAAGAGGCTCTCTGATAGGCTTCTTTACTTATTGATCTTAATAAGAAGTATCTTATTAATATTATTGGTATAATTAACCACACGGCATTATTCAATCTGTTCCACTCCTTCATAAGATTATTTCATGTTTGCCATTTTCATGTATCCCCGTACCCTGTTTAAATTCACCTTTCTTTTTCAATTTCAATATAAACTGATAAATATCCTTTAGATATTTATAAGAAATTTCCGGTTTATAATGACTGGATAATATTTTTTCAATTTCAGGATAATTTTCTATGATCTTTTTAAGAGAAAGAAAGTAATCTTCTATATCTGTATAGTCTCGTTCCAGATAAAGAGGCCCTTGATATATAAAATCACCAGCTAATAGATATTTATTGGTTTTATCATAAAGACAAATATGATCTTGAGTATGGCCTGGGGTTTCTATAACTTCAACTTCTCTGTTTCCTAACCTAAAGGTTTCTCCCTCTTTTATTACTTTCCCTCTTTTTGATTTTTCAATCTCATATTCATCGATATTAAAATCATCCGGAAGCATATTTTGGTCTACATCCCGAATAACTTTGGCTCTTACCTCTTCTATCGGTTCCCAGTAACCATTTTTAAAATAATAATTTGCTTTTTCACTTAGGTATACCTCTTTGAATTCCTCTATATTACCGATATGGTCCCAGTGCATATGGGTTATAATCAGTTTCTTCTCTTTTTGATCAATTTCATTTAATAGATCCATGATTTTGTATATTCCAATCCCACAGTCAATCACTAAATTGTATCTTTCTCCTAATAAATAGTAAGTATTAAATTCTTCCCAGTGTTTGTTTTCACTGATTATATAAGTATCTTCATCAACTGTATCTATCTCAAACCACTGCATCAAACCACTCCATCATCTATTTAAATTAACCTTCTACTAATTAATCGGATTTTGGGAAGTACACGGTAAATTCACACAACACTTTCCACACACATCAGTTAAATCCAAATCTTTATGGTACTCTTCATTTTCCAAACAGATCTCATAACAATCAAACCGATTAAATTCAGCTGGATTTTCGGATAAGGCATTAACTATACATCTTTCTACACATGCTTTACAACTACCGTTGTATTTATATAAACAAAACTCTTTTTGTGGCCTTTTGGTCGGTTTCAACTTTAAATCAGTTATTATACTGCCCACCCGACCGGCACAACCTTTGGCTGTAATTAACATATTGTTAATACCAAAGGTACCCAGGCCGGCTATATAAGCTGCATGTCGGTGTGACCAATCACTTATTAATTGATCCTCCCTAAAGTTATGGGTAGCAGCTATTATAGTAGAATTATATCCCCTCTTGTTTAGCTCTTTTCGGATATATTTATTAACTGCCATAATCAATTGATTGGTTTCTATATAAGCAACCGCCCACTGCCTGGAGCTTAACCTGCCTTCTATATTTGACTCATTAATTTTTTCTTTAAATGGTAAAAAGAAGGTGATCACACTTCGGGCCTCCTCTAAAAGCTCAGATGGTAATTCATGATTCGGGGAAATTATCTCTTTTAATTTATTAAATAGAGGATCCTGTGCATCAGCATAAGCAGTTAAAGGCTTTTTCCACTCGGTATTTGTATTCTCTTTTTTAGGATATTCTTTCACATAATCAGTTATTAATCTTTTAATTATATCTTCCATCAGCAACACTCCAGATTATTTTAAATCCAATCTTCTTCTAACTTGGTAAACTCATTTTCTTTATCTCCCGTATTTACGGTCTCTTTTGATTCAAATAACATGATATGGGCTTCCTTTTCTGCATATGGTTTATGTTCTACTCCCCTTGGTACGATTACCATTTCACCTTCCTTAATTACCTCTTCTCTATCCCTATATTTCATCGTTATCTGGCCTTTAAAGATATAGAAAAGTTCATCTTCATCTTGATGGGTATGAAATCCAAAGGCTCCTTTAATTTTTGCTAATTTCACATACATGTCATTAACTTCCCCAATGATTTTGGGATCCCAGTGCTCATCTATCATATTATATTTATCTTTCAAATTAATTTTGTTCAATTTAAACCACCCCTACCCTTTTTTAAACTTCAATATTAAACTTTTTGAGTTCTTTAACTCCTTCATCTGAAATATAAAACTCCTTATTTTTACCGGCCCCTTTTTCTATTATCCAGCCTCTCTCCTGACAGTAATCAATAAACTGAGCACCAATCGAAAAAATATCCGCTAATTTTTCCATCACTTTAGCCTTCTTTCTAAAAGTTAATAAATGTAAATTGGTAAATCAGTTATCTTACCATGAAGAAGAATATAAATCCTATTATTACAACTATTAATAAAAATATCTTTAAATACTTCTTCATCTTTAATTCTTCTTCGGTTAAGGGACGGAGTTCATCTTCATGTTTTTTCTCCATCCGATAGCCTAATATAACTCCCAGGAGTAAACCTACCCCGGGGGCGAGAAAGACAAAATAGTCCATTTGATCAAAGATAAGTAGGATGATAAACATCCCAAAGTAACCAACTGCTAGTCCAATTGCTAAACCTTTTGATTGATAGTATCCCTTCGGGTGTTTATCAGAATGGGCATTAGCCTCTTTAGTGACCTTGAAAGAATAATAAGCAAAGATTAAACCAATGACCAATAAGATTAACACAATATACATAAAACAGTCACCTGCTTCCTTTAAAAACTACTCTATAATCTCTACTGAACCATCCTCTTTACCTACTACTACCTTTTCTGCCATATCTATAAACAGTCCAGATTCTACTACTCCCGGCAGAATGTTTATAGTTGTATTTAATTCGGCCGGATTTTCAATCACTTCAAAGTTACAGTCGATAATGAAATTTTCATTATCGGTATTGAAAATTTCGTCCCCTTCTCTTCTTAAACGAGCCTGACAACCTAATTTTTCAAGGTTAGTTAAAGCCTTTTCACAGCCAAAATGAACTACCTCTACCGGTAAGGGAAATTCACCCAGGGTTTTTACTAATTTAGATTCATCTACCACTATTATTAATCGCTTGCTTTCATGAGCTACGATCTTTTCTCTAACTAAAGCTCCCCCGCCGCCTTTGATCAGGTTTAAATCGGGGTCTACTTCATCGGCCCCATCTATTGTTAAATCAATATGCCTGACCTCAGACAAAGTGGTTAAAGGAATATCTAATTCTTCTGCTAACTGTCTGGTTTCTTCTGAAGTTGGTATAGCCCTGATATTTAAACCATCTTTTACCCTGGCTCCGATCTCTCTAGTTGCCCAGGCTGCTGTAGAACCACTTCCTAAACCTACGATCATTCCATCCTTAACATATTCCGCTGCTTTTGCTCCTGCAATCTGTTTAGCTTTCATCCTTTAATCCCCCTATTATTAATATATTTATTTAAGTAGATAATTTTTTCTTTATATTCATTATATACCTTTTTAACATTAATTTCTTTAAAAATTAAGAAATATATCCCTTGTTATTTAAATAATCTAAACCGCTCTTAGTAATTGAAGTACCGGCTCTCCCTCTTGATACTTTTATCATATCATTTTCTTTTAATTTATTTAAAATTTTTCTAACTTCCATTTCGGAAATTTCATAATAATTATGCTTGAAATCTTCTGTTAAACTCCTTCTGCCCGTGTCATTACCATTTTGATCTAAATGGTAAAGTCTTTTCAGTAATAATGCATCTTTTTTAGGAGAGTTATCGGCTGTTTTTAGATAATCCGGTAAGTTAGCAAAAGACAATTGATCTTCCCCAACGGTAACCATGTATTTTATGGTATTTTTTAACTCCCTGATATTACCGGGCCATTCGCATTTTGCAATAAATTCATCTAAATCACTTGTTATTTCTTTATATTCACCCCACTGCTCTAAATAGTAATCTATTAATGTAGGTATATCTTCTAACCTTTCTGTTAAAGAAGGTATTTTAATCTGAAAGACATTAAGCCTGTAAAAAAGATCTTTTCTAAACTTTCCTTCTTCCATTAATTGAAATAGGTCTTGATTGGTGGCCGCGATAATGCGGGTATCAATATTTATGATTGAATCTCCACCCAATCGCATGATCTCCTTTTCTTCGATAGCCCTCAATAACCGGGCCTGTAAATTAAGTGGTAGGTCTCCTATTTCATCTAAAAAGATAGTACCCCCGGCGGCCTGTTCGAAAAGTCCGATCTTACCACCTTTGCGGGCCCCGGTAAAAGCTCCTTCTTCATATCCAAATAGTTCTGATTCCAAGAGATTTTCCGGTAAAGTAGCACAGTTTATAGCTACATAGGGTTTTCGACTGCGATGAGAATAATTATGAATAGCACCAGCAAATAGTTCTTTGCCCGTACCGCTGTCACCTAAGAGTAATACAGTTGAATCAGTCCGGGCTATCTTTCTACTTATTTCTTTGGCTTTTTTAATCAAAGTACTGTCACCTATGATATCTTGAAAGGTATGTTCGGTATAGTGGCCTTTACCGACTAACTGTTTATGTACTTTTTGTTGAGTTTTCACCATCTCCCGGTAGGGGGCAATTATAATAATCTTGCCGTAAAACTGATCATCAAATTCTACAGATTTAACTGTAAAAATCAATTCTTTCCCTTTAAACTTTACCAACTTGTCCTTCACCTCTTTTTCTTGTAAGATGAAGTCCAGATTATTTACTTTATTTATCAAAATATTTATATCTTTACCGACCACATTTTCTCTTTCTAATTTCAAAATATTTTTTGCCTTATAATTAATTAACTCTATCTGATTGGTTTCATCGGTTACTATTACACCACTCATTAATTCATCTAAAAGCAGTTCCCATTGGTTTAAAAGGACCCGTCGGTTTTCCCAGCCGTAATCAAATCCATACCAGATTGTGGGAACCTTTATTAAATATTTTTTTATAATATTCTCAGCCTTGACACTGTCGATTCTCAAAATAGATAGGATATCCAACACATTGGAAATATCAAAGACTCTATTGCCTATTAATATTATTTCCGCCTCGATATCTGGGAGAAATTTATAGGGTTCATCTTCGGGCACGATGATATATTCCACTGATTCAGGATATTCACTTTTCCCTTCATAGTATGGGTAAAATTTAACATCGGTGATGCCTAGTTGATATAATAAGGCCATAGTCTCATTGGCCATATATTGGTTTATATTACTAACCAATACTTTCTTGCCGGCCGGAATTTCTCTTATCTTATTTAGTGCTTCTTTTGTTATCGTCCTTTTCATCATTAAAGTAGGTGCATCACATCTAATTTTATCGACCATTATATTCAATATTTCAGGATCTGTATAGAGTATTAAATCTGTGTCTGTAATAGGTGGAACAAATTCCATATCAGGATACCTATAATCAATAATGAAAAGATTAGAAAAAATCTTCTCCAATTCACTTTTGAAAAATTTAGATACCTGTTCATCGATTGCTAATACTGTAATTTTCTTTTTCATTAACATCACCTTTTCAATTTAATAATGGGATAGATAATAATTGTTATTTAAATATATCCCATTCCATTATATTATATATTAAACATGAAACCTTATATTCCCTTTTAATAAGGCTTTCTTTTTATTTTTAATATGGCATATAATATGCATTATACATAATTGAATAATGTCTGGAATTATTTTTATCATTTTTAACAGGGGGTAAAATTAATGTTTAATAGCTTTGAAGAACTTAAAAGATATGTAGAAAAAAATAATGTGAAAACCCTAGATTTTAAAATACCGGAACTAAAAGGAAGTTGGAAACATCTCTCAGTTCCCGCTCAAAGATTAAAACCCGAGATTTTTGAAGAAGGATTTGGTTTTGACGGTTCAAATTATGGATATGCCAATGTAGAAAAAAGCGACATGGTCTTTAAACCAGACTACAGGACCGCTTTTGAAGATCCTTTCTGGGAAGAAAAAACACTCGCTTTTTTGGGCAGGATCTATGAAGTTGGTAAAGGCGGTGATATTCCATTTAACGGGGAATCACGTAATGTTTTATTAAGGTCATTAGAGTATATGAGAGAAAATGATCACGCTGACCAATTCATATTAGGACCTGAATTTGAATACTATATCTTCGATGAAGTATACTACTGGAACCAAAACCATAATACTGGTTTTAATGTCTACTCCCAGCAGGCAGAATGGGACCGTGATAATTATGATGGGTTTAAGGTTAACCCCAAAAGGGGTTACCATGTGGATGCTCCCCATGATAGGGACAAAGATTTAAGAGCTGCTATCTCCACAGCCTTAGAAGATCTCGGTATTGAGGTTAAGTACCATCATCATGAAGTAGGTGCACCCGGTCAACATGAAATTGAAACGGAAAGAGTACCGGCTGAAAAGATGGCTGATGACACCATGAAAATTAAGTACTTTATTAAAAACATGTCAGTACAGTGGGGTAAAACAGCTACCTTTATGCCCAAACCTTTATATGGGGAAGCAGGCAACGGATTTCATGTTCACATGCAGTTATTAAAAGAAGGTGAGACCATCTTCAGCAGCCAGGAAAGTGAATATGCCGGCTTATCTAAAAAAGCACTTTATTTCATGGGCGGAGTATTAAAACATACACCAGCCTTGATGGGTTTAGCCGCTCCCTCAACTAACTCTTACCGCAGACTAGTTAATGGTTATGAAGCACCGGTTGCAATCTGTTTTTCTAAAGCTAACCGTTCGGCTGTAATCAGGATTCCGGGCTATGCAACTGATCCTTCCGACCGGAGATTCGAATTCAGGCCCGGTGATGCCTCAGGTAATTCATATCTAACCTATGCGACCCTCTTAATGGCGGGCTTAGATGGAATTGAAAATGAAATTGATCCTATTGAAGAAGGTTACGGCCCGATCGATAAAAATATTTATGACCTAACCGAAAAAGAAAAAGCTGACCTCGAATTTTTACCAAAAGACCTGGAGGAAGCAATTGATTCTCTAGAAAATGACCACGACTTCTTGCTCAAAGGAAATGTCTTTTCAAAAGAACTGCTTGAAGCCTGGTTAGAAAGTAAAAAGCACGAATGTCAGTATATTTATAATAGGCCAACTCCCGATGAATACAAATTATACTTTGATGTTTAAAGAAAGGAAGGGTTCCGAAAATGATTCGGAACCCTTTTTATACCTTATACTCTTTTAATTATTTTACATACTCCAGAACATAAACTTTCTGTTCAAAAGGTAGTGAACTAAATTCAATCTCTGGTCCATTCACTCGCACAATGCTTTCGTGATCAAAATGCTTTAAGAACTTATCTACACCCTTTATTGGTAGATCAAGGATATCGGTTTTATAATGCATCGGGAAGATCACTTTCGGGTTAATTTGTTCTACTATCTCATAGGCCTGGTCAGCATCAATTGTAAAATGTCCGCCGACCGGAATTAAAAGTACATCAACATCTTTTAAACCTTCCTTTTGTTCTTCATTTAGAGGATGACCTAAGTCTCCTAAATGACTTAATTTGAGGTCATTTAAATTATAAATAAATATTATATTTTCGCCTCGTTCATTACCTTCCTGGTCATCATGGTAACTTTTTATTCCTTTAATCTTTATTTCCTTATCACTATACCCGGATATATCCCTAACTATTGAAGGACTGCCGGGCACTAAATCTACAGCATTGTGATCAAAATGATCATGGCTGACAGTCACAATATCGGCTTTATCATTAACTATCTTATATGGTAAATCTTCGTTATAAGGATCTGTTACAATTTTAGTTCCTTGGAAGGTTGTGATAGTAAAAGTCGCGTGGCCCCACCATTTAATCTTCACTTTTATCTACCTCCTTTATTTAAGAAGTATATTCATTTAAAACATAATAAATTATTTTTATTTAAGTTTGATGCTTCTTATTTAAACTGTTCAATAAAAATTTGAATATCCTCTTTATTTTCTATCTTTATCAAGCATTTTGATAACTTCTTCCACCCTACTCTACTTTCTAGTTTTAAATTTACTCTTCTCTATACACTTACCAACAGCAGCTGGTTTAACCGAATTATAATAATAAAAGAAATGATACTTATAAAAGATAGTTTGATGTGCTTTTTAAAACTAATTTTATACTTCTTATTGGCTCGGTAGCAGTTAAATAATAATACAAACATTATTATAACAGGAATGATAAAGAGATTAATTCCCAATAAGTTACCAACTCTAGCCTCATCCTGAAGGAGTAATCTATTTGGATATATAACACTTATTAAATAAGGTATCATTCTATATAGAAAGGGAGTTAAGACAAGATAATATAGGTCCTTATTATTTAATTTTTCCATTAAATAAAAGGCTAGATAAGATTGAACTATTGTAAAAGAAATTCCGCCAATAGTGACCAGAAAATAATGAGTATTATTGGCATAGGTCCCAATTAAAGGCCGTGAACCGTTAAAATCGAATCCCATATTATATCCCAAAACTGTTCCCATTAAAAAATGGCCGTATTCATGGATGATGACGGTTAATAATGAGGCAATAAACAAAAATAAGTATATTCTATATTTCTTAATTACTCGCATTCAAATCACCTATTATATCATTATTTATTTAAAACAAATTTGGTTCATCGTTAAAATAAAACAATAAAATTTAAAAGAGTTAACAAATTCAGTTATTTATTAAAAATTTATTTAGTTATTAATTATTTGAATTCATATAATCCGATCATAATACCATCAGGGTCTTCTATATTGATAAATCTACCACCTTTAATCTGGACAGGGCCTTCTTTAATTGCAATTTCCTTTTCTTGCAAGAAACTAATTGTCTGGTCAAGATCTTCTACCCCAAAGCCCATTTTAATCTTGGATTCTTTGGCTTTGTCAGCTTTGCTCTCACCGCTACGTTCTATTAATTCTACCGTATTTTCTTCTCCATCTTCTAAAAATATAATTTTCACGCCTTCTTCTGGTTCGATTCTTCTTACTACTTCCAGATTTAAAACTTCAGTATAAAAATCACAAGACTGATCAAGGTCAGCCACTTCAATCGTATTAAAAAGAAACTCCATAGAAAAACACCCCCTTATTACTTGTTATTCCTTAATTCAACAAAGAAGAACTTATCCCCTTGTCTTTTTTCTAAAACAGAAAAATTATAATCTTTTGCTAAGTTAATGAAGGTTTCCATACTCTGCTCATTATCCTTCCAGCGGGCTCCATAACCTGTATTAATAGTATTTTCATTAAAGTTTACTTCAACTTGTGCGGCATAAACCTCTTCTTGATGCGACTGCCGGGCTGGAATAGCAAGGTCCCATATTAGAAAGCTGCGGTTTGGTTTTAAAACCCTTTTTACTTCTTCAAATACTTGGCCGATATCATTATTTTCCAAGTACATGAGAGTAAAAAAGGAAGTAACCATTTCAAATTGATTCTCTAAAAAGTATAGATTACGGGCGTCCATAACTATCTTCAAAGCCTGATTTTCAGGTGATTCCAGCAGTTCATCCTTATCGATATCAATGGCCACAACATTATCTCCATAAACCTGAGCAATTACTGCTTCACCACCACCGCCAAGGTCGAGGATTCTGCCCATATTATTCTTCTCTTCAATATCAACTATTTGCTTGTCTGTAAAAAATATCTTATCTTGATCAATATCAGCCACTCGATAATACCTCCTCGATATTTGATATGTATTTAATATCCCAATTATATAAATCAAAATCATAATATCCTTTTTTAATAATAGGATCATCTCTACTTATTTTTTCAGCCTCCGCTTTACGAAAAGCTGTAAATATTACCATGCCACCTTCCTTTTGTTCAAATCCTCCCGCTATCAGAAAACCATTATCTTTTAACTCTTCTATATATTTTAGATGTTGATTGAACACAGGTTCTTCTATTATATCTTTCGATACTCTTCTATCTATTCTTACAAAGATATTATTTTTCAATATTTTTAGTTCCTTTAAGAAATTTTAGATTTATCTGCAACTTCTGCCAGCCTTTTTTCAGCCAGAGAAACTAAAATAACGGATACAATTATTAAAATACTCCCGGCAAAATGGTACCAGGCCAAAAACTCATTAAAAACTAATATACCTACTATTAAACTTGTAATTGGTTCAAAAGTACTTAAGATCGATGAAGTAGTAGCAGTTATGTATTTCAGGCCGGCCTGAAAGGAAACCATTCCAAAAATATTACAAATTAGTGCAACCATAATAGTACTAAGCAAACCTTTATAATTGTAATTTAAACTTATATTACCAGTAACTAAAGTTAAAGCAAAGACGATAAAGGTATTAAATAAGGAAAGATAAAAGGTAATCACAAAACTATTTAGATCCTTTATGTTACTATTTGAAACCATTAAGATGTAATAACTATAGAGAATACCTGATATCAGGGCCAACCAGAAACCAATCATGCTTATATTTGAAAAAGAACCAAAGCCCATTAAAAAATATATACCGGAAATAGATAAGATAAGGGCAAGCACTTTTTTGGGCCCGATCTTTTCTTTATATAAAAAGACAGAACTTAACATCACAAATACCGGATAAACAAAATGGAGAGTCATGGCAAGACCGGTCGGCATATATAAAAAAGATATATATAAGATGACCAGCATGATGGAATAGCCGAATAGGCTGACCTTAAACAATGTCTTATATTGGGCCTTCGTTACTTCCATATCAAGGTTATATAGTTTTATAAAAATAAATAACGCAACTGCAGCAAATAATGACCTATACAAGGTGAAACTATAGGGGTTAAATCCATTGGCATAGGCGGTTTTTGCTAAAAATCCCTGAAATCCAAAACCTACTGCTGCAAATATTGTTAATAAAATACCTTTTGTTTTATTCATATTTTTCCACCTTATTAATCTAAATCTACTAAAATAAGTTTATAA
>CAZGMM010000028.1:0-24066 GCA_964526845.1 uncultured Halanaerobiales bacterium
TTTAGTATATATTTGTACTCTTTTATCACCGGCAAAGTTTCTATCAAATTCAAAGCCCAATGATTTTACAGTTTTTATAGAGGGAATATTATCTTTTAATACCCAGGCTTCAACTTCAATATCAGGCGGTATTTCTTGAAAAAGCTTTTCTGTCATCTCCTGAGCTAAGCCTTGGTTTCTATAATCGGTATGGATAATTATTGAAGCTTCGTGGCCGACTTCCCCATCTACTTCATATTTTTTTACGGCTAAATATCCTACCATCTTATCATTTTCTTCCGCGATTATGATGTGCTTAATATTGTCGGCAAATAATCTTTTTTTAGCCTTTTCTTTACTATCAATATTGGCGATGGGGACTACATCGGTCCAGTCATATTCCTGTTTAAATTGGTTAGAAAGTTTTATTAAATAACTTATATCAGACTTTTTAGGTTTTCTAAATAACATATTTTTATCTCCTTTTATTATTTTCTTTTTATTGGTTTACGGAAAATAATGAACAGAAAACCTATAAAAACCGGTAAAAAAGATACTAAAATTAGGCTGAAAAGATTTCTATAGGCATTGAAAAAAACCGTAAAAAGTACCGCAATAATTATAAAAGATAGACCGCAGTAGAGTGGTTTTTTCCAGAAAAAATATAGAATAATAATTAAAATAAAACTGGGAATAAGGTGAATTGTGAATGCAAAAATTTCTTGATATAAAGGGCCTTCTGTTCCAAAAGAATCTAGGGCAAAAATTGAAATAAATAAAATGAAAGCAATAGATAGTACACGAGGAATCCACAGATAATTTTTCATTTTAATCTACCCCTTCTCTTCTTTTCTTAACTATATTATATTCTTTTGTTAAGATTTTTTAAATATTCTATAGTAAATAATATACGATAAGCCCGGCAATAATCGGAACTGGTAGGGCAAGGAGGACTCTAAGCCCCACTATTTTTGGATCAAAAAAGGCCAGTCCATAGGCAACCCTGCCGATACCGATTGCTCCATAACCCATTAACATTGAAATCACTACACTTATATGGGCACCCTTATCATAGAGAGATTTTATAATTGGATAAACTGCATATGGTCCACCCTGCAGAAAGCCGGCCAATAAGCCGCCCCCGACAATACCTCTAATACCCGATTCTTCCCCTAAATAGTTCGTGATTAATTCAGTAGGTATTAAGATAGAGATGGCATTTGCAATCAAAAGGGCAGCAAATATTAAGGTGAACATGCCAATAAAGGTTTGTACAGCCCCGCTAATCCCCGCTTTGGCAGCTTCCGGTTTAACAAGACCTAGATAAATATATATCCCAATTGCGGTTAAAATTACGATCCTCTGTGGCCAACCCTTTCCAAAAATAAGAGAAATAATATTCATTAAAAATCACCCCTGGTTTTCTATATTTAATTTATTTTAAAAATAAAAAACCCACAATATGATAATTGTGGGAATTAAAATTAAATATCGATTTCAGTTGCAAGGTCAGCATTTTTAAAGATGAATTTTTTTCTTAATTTTGAATTAGAACCCATCAACTTGGTAAATACATCATCTGCTTCAATTTCATCATTGATCTCTACTTTTTGTAATTTTCTTGATTCTGGAGACATGGTTGTATCCCAGAGTTGGTCAGGGTTCATTTCACCCAAACCCTTATACCTTTGAATACTGAAATTACCTGCTCCCACCTCATCTCTGTATTCTTCTAAACTTTCTTCATTGAATAAGTACTGACTGTTATTACGATAAGTTACTTTATATAGGGGAGGACGGGCTAAATAGACATGCCCCTCTTCAATCAAGTCCTGCATGTATCTATAAAATAGGGTTAAGATCAGGGTGGAAATATGGGCTCCATCTATATCAGCATCTGTCATGATAATAATTTTTTCATACCTTAGGTTATCAAGATCAAAGTCTTCTCCGACTCCTGTACCTAAGGCCGTGATTATAGAAGCTATCTCAGTGTTGTTTAAAATCTTATCAAGGCGGGCCCTTTCTACATTAAGTATTTTACCCTTAAGTGGTAAAATAGCCTGCTTATGCCGGTTTCTAGCCTGTTTAGCCGAACCACCGGCTGAATCACCTTCTACGATAAAGATTTCGGTTCCATCTGCCTTTTTGCTGGCACAATCCGCTAATTTACCCGGCAAGGAACTTGAAGATAGTACCGACTTTCTTTTCGTGAGTTCGCGGGCCTTTTTGGAAGCCTGACGGGCCCTAACTGATTTTAAAGCTTTATTTACAATTGCTTTACCCAGTTCGGGATTGGTATCTAAATAAAGACTTAGATAGTCATAAGCGCTTTTTTCTACGATACTTCTCAATTCACTGTTACCCAGTTTGGATTTGGTCTGGCCTTCGAATTGGGGGTTAGGCAGTTTAACGTTAATTACAGCTGTTATCCCCTCTCTTACATCATGGCCGTTCAAACCATTGACATTTTTAGGTAAGAGGTTATTCTTTTTGGCAAAGTTATTAACCGCTTTGGTTAAAGCCGACTTGAAGCCGGTTAGATGGTAACCTCCATCCACAGTATTTATATTATTGGCATAGGAAAATATTCTTTCAGAATAACCCTGATTATATTGGATTGCGAATTCTAATTCATATTCTTCAATTGAGTCTTCATTATATATAATTTCATCATATAATAAACTTCTATTCTTATTTAAATACTCTATGAAGGCCTTTATACCGCCGTCATATTGGTATTCTTCTTTCTTATCATTTCTTTTATCTTCTAAAATGATAGTTAAGTCTTTATTTAAATAGGCTGATTGTTTAAAGCGGTGTGCTAAAGTTTCAAATTTAAATTTTGTTGTGTCAAAGATTTTACTGTCCGGTTTAAAGGTGATCTTTGTACCCGATTTATCGGTCTTACCGTCTTTTGTTAATGTATTTTGGGGTAAACCTCTTTGATAGGTTTGTGTGTATTTATGTCCTTCCCAGTAAGTTTCTATCTTTAATTCTTCGGAAAGGGCATTTACAACCGAAACACCTACCCCGTGTAATCCGCCTGCCACCTTATAACTATTATTGTTAAATTTACCACCTGCATGTAAGGTCGTAAGTACTATCTCAACGGCAGGGCGGCCTGTGTCTTTATGTAAATCAGCCGGGATACCTCTTCCCCAGTCTTCTACACTTACCCTGTTATCTTCATGTACTGTAACCTTTATTTTATTTCCAAATCCGGCTAAAAATTCATCGATACTGTTATCTACGACTTCCCATACTAGATGGTGAAGTCCTTTGATACCAGTTGATCCGATATACATGCCGGGCCTTTTGCGAACGGCCTCCAGCCCTTCTAAAACTTGAATTTTATCCGCATTATATCTGTCATTGTCAAATAAGTCCACTTATACATCCATCCTTTCTTAAAGTAACCATTATTATTATAACAAAGAGTTTATGGATTTGCCACCCATTCTTGCAATAATATGGCTACATGGTATAATATCAAATAGGATAAAGGTTTTTAAATCAATAATTTTAAACTATTTTGTTCTAATTTTTATTCATATATAATTATAACATATTACTTAATTAATTTTTTGAAAGGGGTATATTATGACAGAGAGAATTTCCTCAATTGCTATTGAAGAAAAAATGAAAGAAGCTTATCTTAACTATTCACTGAGTGTTATTGTATCAAGGGCATTACCAGATGTAAGGGATGGTTTAAAACCGGTCCACAGAAGGATCCTTTATGCAGCGGAAGAACTGGGCTTAACTCATGATAAGGACCATAAAAAATCAGCTAGAATAGTTGGTGAAGTATTAGGTAAATACCATCCCCACGGAGATCAGACCGTCTATAATGCAATGGTTAGAATGGCCCAGGACTTTAACCAAAGATATACTTTGATAGATGGTCATGGTAACTTCGGATCGGTTGATGGCGATTCACCAGCCGCGATGCGTTATACAGAGGCCAAGCTGACTGAGATGTCAGAATACATCTTAAAAGATATTAAAAAAGAAACCGTTGATTTTAGTGATAACTTTGATGGAACATTAAAAGAGCCGGATGTAGTACCCTCCCGGGTTCCTAACCTTTTAATAAATGGCTCCAGCGGTATTGCCGTTGGTATGAGTACCGATATTCCACCCCATAATTTAAACGAAGTGGCCGATGCTATTATGGCCTTAATTGATGATCCCGACTTAACAGCCGATGATATTATTGATAATTATATTTCTGGCCCCGACTTCCCGACCGGCGGTACCATAGTTGGCAATGAAGGAATCAAAGAAGCCTATAAAAAAGGTAAAGGCAAAATTAATGTACGGGGTAAACACAAAGTAGAACGAGTAGGACGACATAAACAGCTAGTAATTACGGAAATACCCTATCAGGTAAATAAATCAAGACTTATTGAGGAAATTGCTAAATATATTAGTAAGGGTAAATTGGACGAAATAAGGGATTTAAGAGACGAAACTGATAAAGAGGGCCTACGGATTGTTATTGAGCTCAAACAGGGCGCAGACATTGATATTATCCTTAACAGGCTATATAAATTTACATCCTTACAGAACAGCTACCGGATTAACCTGCTTGCTTTACGGGATAACAAGCCGGAAGTTATGACCTTATTGGATATCTTAAAATATTTTATAAAATTCAGGCGGGAAGTAATTACAAAAAGATCAGAATATGAATTAGATCAATTACAGTCCCGATTGCATTTACTCAAGGGATTAACAAAGGCGATTGATAAATTAGATCTCGTAATTTCAATTATCAGAAATTCTGAATCTGCTAAGGAAGCTCATCAAAAATTAAAAAAAGAATTAGATATATCTGATGAACAGGCTAAAGCAATCTTGAATATGCAGCTGAGGCGTTTAGTCGGAATGGAAATAGATAAAATTGAAGCTGAAGTAAGTGAATTAAAAGGTGATATAAAAGAACTTAAGAAGATACTGAACAGTAAAAGTGAGATGAACGAGGTAATCATTGAAGAATTAAAAGAAGTCAAAGATAAGTTCGGAGATGAACGTAGAACAGATATCCTCTCCGATGAAAGTAAAGCAACAATTACCAAACAGGATTTAATCAAGGAAAAAGAAGCAGTTATCTCCTATTCACTGCGCCAAAATATTAAAAGAAATACTGATATTACGAACATGAGAGCTTCTAAAAATGACTATATTTTAGAACTGATGAAAGGTAGTTCCTATGATAAACTGCTTTTCTTTACCGCCAGCGGCCAGGTCTATACCTTATCAATCCATGATATTGAAGAACATCACGGCCTTTCAACTGGTGAACCATTAAGTAAATATGTTAAAATACCGATGAACGAAAAAATAGTTAGGGTATTATGTTTAAATGATCAACTAAAAGAAGAATATATAGATATCTTAACCCAGCAGGGTAAGGTTAAAAGGACCCTTGGTAAGGAGTATGATTCTAGCTATACTTCTATTAATGCTATTAAATTAGATGGAAACGACAAAGTGATCGACATAATTGAAAGCAAGGGTGGCAATGATCTAATCATTGGTACTGACAATGGTAAAACAATAAGATTTGCGGAAGATTCAATCAGCAGTACCGGCCGCTATACGATGGGTAGTGCTGGAATTAAACTAGATGATAATGAGGCAGTATTTATGGATAAGGTAGATGACCACGATTACTTGGTCTCTATCTCCGTGGACGGCAAGGCAAATAAGATAAATGTAGATAATTTCCATAATCAAAATAGAAATGGTAAAGGCCGGAATACTTCCAAATCCGGTAATTATGAAATGCATACTATGCTGTTAGCTGACAAAGATGATACAATTTTAATTGTTACTGAGGAAAATAAGATGATCGAATTAGATGTTGCCGATATTTCTGAAACACAGCTACCGGGTTACATGTATAAGATTAAAGAATACAGCCCAGATGATAATATCAAGGATATATATAAGCTGCCTAAAGTAGATACTGATCTTGAAGATGAAGAAGAAAAATAAGGAAAAATATAAAAAAATAAAGTAAAGAGATAGAATAATAAGACTAAAAGGAATGGGTGCTTTTTACTCATTCCTTTCCTTATTTTATCAGAGATTAATTAATCTTCTTCAAAAGAAAAAATCTCCTCTATTTTCACCTCGAAGTAATTAGCTAATTTAAAGGCCAATGATAAAGACGGTTCATACCTTCCCTTTTCTATCGAGATTATGGTTTGGCGAGTTACACCCACTTTTTCAGCCAGATCTTGTTGAGTTAGATCATGTTTTGCTCTAAAAACCTTTAATTCATTTTTCATATAATTCACCTACATTTTTCTTTCTAGATAGGCAAAAAACGCAATATAGCTTACCAAGATAAAAGAAACACTACCTAATAAAGTATGAGAAACCGCCATCTTTACTTCTCCACCTTGTGCATACAATATTAGACCTATAACGGTGGCAATTAAAGCAAACAATATTACAGCATTTCGCATTGCCTTCCCCCCGATTATTTCATCTCTTTCGTCTTCTATTACCTCTTCTACATTCTTTTTTGACCAAATTATTAAAGGTACTCCTATCCCTACCACAATTAAAGGTATTATAGTATTGTCCAAAATAATTCCCAATACAACTGATACACCAACAAAGATTGGAAATAACTTTCCAATGGTTTGATATGTTTCTTTTCTCATTTTTCTCACACTCTCTTTATATAAAATTATGTAAAGCTTACTTTACAATATATATTGTAAAACAATTATTACATAAAGTCAAGTAAACTTTACAATATAATCATTAAAAAAGAGGGAGATTTCAACTCCCTCTTTTGCTAAGCGTTATTTCAATTAATTGCCTGGCTTAAAGGCACTGTATAGAACATCATAGAATTCTGTATTATCTATAACAGCATTAAATCCTTCTGTTTGTGGTCCATATGCAAAGATTGGTACTGAGTTAAGTGTATGACCACCAGTTGAAGATTTAGCTCTTTCATCTGCTCCAATTACACCAGCATCATATTTTTCTGCAATTACAGAACCAATATGCCAACCAATTTTGTATCCATAGAACAGATTTCCTTCATCATCTATAACTGATTGATTAAATTCTTTTGCCTCTTTTTCAGTTAAATCAATATTAGCATATTTTTTGAATACATTTTGAATGCTATTGATTTTTAGGCCTTTACCGTCTTCTCTTTTTTCCATTTGAGCAGCCATATATTCTGGCGAAACTTCAATATTCATTAATGCTTCTTTATTTATTGCTTCAGTCACAGAGAAGCCCATTGTTTCATGGTCAGCTACTACAACTACCATTGTATTTCCATTTTTCTTAGCCCATTCAACAGCATATTCAACGGTTTCATCAAATTCTAATGTTTCTGCAACTACACCATGAACATCAGCTGCATGAGCTGCATGGTCAATACGAGCTCCCTCACTCATTAAGAAGAAGCCATCTTTGTCACGGGAAAGGATTGAGATGGCTTTTCTTGTCATATCTTTCAAGGAAGGTTCATTTGAATTAACATCATCACGGTCTAGTTTATAATTCATATAAGAAGGATGGAATAAACCTAATAATTTATTATTAGAAGCTTTAGCATTTTTAAGTTCAGTTTCATTAGCAACATACTCATAACCCATATCTTGAGCCATTTTTACAACATCTTCGCCAGCTTCTTCTTTACTAAATTCATCAGCTCCACCGCCAAGTACTACATCCACATCATTATTTAAAATTGCCTTAGCAATTGCTCCTTCATTATCTCTGCTTTCAGCAGATACTGCAAAGGTAGCCGGGGTAGCATCAGTAACCTTGTTGGTACTGATAATACCAGTGGATTTATTAAGAACTTCAGCATAGTCTAAGATGGAATCCAATTCAGCCCCACTTGGAGACATTGCAACCATACCATTTTTTGTTTTGCGGCCAGTTGCCATTGCTGTTCCTGCTGCAGCTGAATCAGTCACTCCCTGAGTAGAACTGGTCATCATTAAACCTACATTAGGTAATTTCATTAGTTCTAATTCAGCATCTTTACCTTCGGCCATATATCTAGTGAGATCAATTTGCCCCTGTCCTAGGCCATCACCGATTAGAACAATCATATTTTTCACTTCGGCATTTACGCCTGCTGTTAAAGCAAGTGTCAATGTTAAGAATAAAGTTAGTACTAATAATCCCTTTTTGCGTTTAAACATAATTAATTTGTTACCCCCCTAAAATATTAATTTATTATTTAATCCTTTCCTAATTTTATATTTTAAATAAAAATATATATTTTCCTTTTATTAATTTTTTTAAAATAAGAGAAGTGAGTTTTCATAAAACATTAACAAAAAGAATATAAAAAAAACATGTAAACCGATTAAGGCTTACATGCTTTATGATTTTTAATTTAATTATTTTGCAAATATGTGGTTACCAATTCTTACTGTTACCGTATAGCGGTCAAAAGCAGCTGGGTCTTCTGAGGTCTCAGGGTTGAAGAAAAATAAGGCACCCTGAGAGGGGTCTTCACCTTCAATAGCCTGTCGGGCTGCTTTATAAGCATTTTGATTAGGAGTTTGATTAATCCTTCCATTTTCCACACATTTAAATTGGTTTGGTTGATATAGTACTTTTTCTATAGTATTAGGAAATTTAGGGCTTTCCATCCTATTTACTATAACGGCACCTACAGCAACTTGGCCTTCAAACGATTCACCTTTTGCTTCGGCATATATAGCCTGGGCTAAAAGGTCCACATTTATAGAGTTAATACTAATATCATAGTTCTGTTCATCTTCAAAATCAGGAGTTTTTATTTCTTCTCCCCCCAGATCATCATTATCTGTACTTTCAAACAAAACGTAAAGTACAAAGGCAATTCCCAGTCCAGTCAGAAGTTGATCCCCATTCAGGTCAACAGCATTTGCTTTTGGAATAAAAACAGGGTCTGTGAAAATTATTGAGTTGACCATTAGGGCGATCAGAATAATAAGTAAAATTGAAGTAGACTTAATTAACAGACTTTTCATATTAGCTACCTAATAAAAGTGCTAATAGTACTGCAGCACCTAGATATAAAGTTGTATTACTTCCCTGAAATCCACCTTGGCTTTCCTCTTCTTCTGGACTAGTTAGCTGAGTAATCTGTTCATTATTATTATTAACTTCCTGTTGTAGTTCTTGCAGTCTACCCTGTAAATTATTAACTTTTGATTCTAAAGCAGAATTTTTATCTCTTAATTCCTGAATATCGGTATTTTGTAGCTCGGTCCTCAATTCAGAAATCATTTGATCTTTTTCAGCTACTTTTTGATTGGTAGTATTTAATTCGCTTTCCAGATTATCAACCCTTGTAGATAAGGTATTGACTTTTTCATTTAGATTTTTTATAGACACAATTTCATCTATTATTTGACTTACTTCTTCTTGCACTTCCGAAATTTTTTCATTAGCTTTACCGATTGCCTCATCCTGAATAACATTTTTCTTTTGTACCTTATCGAGATTTTTTGAAAAGACGTTTTGCTTATTGGCTATGTCTACCAGTTCATCTCTAAAATCAAGAGATAATTCTCTTAATTTGTCAACATCTTCTTCACTCATTTCTGTTTTACCTGCAGCAGTATCCTCTAACATACGGGCAATAATTTCAGCTAATTCATATCTACTAACCTTATTTGTACCCTTAAAGGTACCATCTTCATATAGTGAGAGATACCCTTTATTGACTAATAGCTTTACACTATCATATGCCCAGTGACTTTCTGGTACATCCTTAATTTCCTGTCCCATTGCTGAGAAAGAAAATATCATTAAAAATATTAAGGTAAAGACTAAATAATTACGAAATCTTTTCATCTTAAAACTATTCCTCCTTTAAGTTTTCATATTTAATATTGACTTGATTATTTTGCTCATCTATGGCCTCTATGCTATCTATTGTTAAATTGAGTGGGTTTTCACTTTTCTTACTAAACTGTAAAGTGGCAATAACACCAGATTCAGCATTATCGGGCAGAATTTCATTCATTTCAATTCTCCCGTCTGAAATTACAGGATCTTCCCAAAGGATAATCTTATCATTTTGGACAAACATATCACCCGGAAATGTATAATTAATCCTGTAAGCGGCTGGATCATAACTTAGATTAAGTTTTAAACTATTAACATTTGCTAAATTTTGCCCTATTAAGTTGTAAGTTTGATAACTTTCACCATATTCTACTTTTTCTAAATAGACGAATGGTTCCAATTGTGGTATATCTAAATTTTCTCTTTTCGTTTTGTTATAGTTATTTAAACCGGTAATATTAATGGAGTAAGGCATTTCTCCCGTTACATTGAGTACCCTTACCGACCAATTAACATCGATACTTTCACCACTTTCCAAATAACCCAAGTATTTTCTGTTTACTTCTTTATCTGCTAAGGTTAACCCGGGTGGTAAAGCAAGTTCAGTTTGGGCATCAAATAATGTTGAACCACCTATATTGGTAAATTTCACACTCATATCAAATGGATTAGGTTTAATTTCCCCCTTTTCTTTTCTTAGATTCTCTTCTAAGGTAACTTCTGCTTCAATAGCGGGTGGTCCGACAAAACTGATTTCTCTTTGTACTTCGTTAGAATCGGTGTTGTCGGCAGATACTTTGACTCTATAAGTCATGTTGCCCGGAATTTCTTCTCCGGCTGGTCTTACCTGCCAGCTTACCTGGGCAGTATCTTTAGACTTTAGGTCCCCAATTTCTTTAACGGGGTTAGCAGCAGTAAACTGCTGTGGTAGATCTATTTCTACTTTAACATTTTCAGCTGTAATTTCTGATGTGTTTTCTACATATGCTACTACCGGGAATGATTGATTATTTTCATCAAATGTAAATTCGGCCGGTGAAGTTACCCCCAGTGCTAATAACCCAGGTACGACTTTTATTCCACCCAGTCCGTAATTGGTTACATAGGTGACTTCTTCATTGGGGGCCAGTAGTTTTGGTTCCCACATCATCGCAATTGCACTGTCGATCTCATATTCACCTTTTCGTACAAATTCTTCGCCGGGATTAAAGTCAAAATTCCAATCTCCATCGGCCAGGCTACCCCAATCAGCAAAGTAAACTTTATCGGGGACAGTAACTCCGGGGCCTTTAAAGGTACCCTGGGAAGTGACGGTAGGGTTCGTGATACTGTCAAAAGCCTGCCAAAAGCTTGGTAGTTCTCCTTTAAGATAGAGCGTATCTGTGGTAACAGCTTTATCTGCCAACCTAAAAGGAGCACCGTCATTTTGACCTAACATGGTGTCAAGCATAATTCTTAATCCAACTTCTTTTTCCTGATTACTGTTGTTGATTAGTCTATACTTGATTTGAGCTGTATCAAATAAACCGGTGGTACTACTTTTTACAATGGACAGAATTTGTTCTACTTTTATTCCATTAATCAAAGTACTGGTATAAATTTGATTATCTTTAATTACAGGTCCTTCGGAAACTTCTCCATAATTAGCATCATTACCGGCCCTTCTTTTGGTAGAGCCGCCAAAGACATAGTTTACATTATTGATCTTTAAAGTTGTATAAGAAGTCCAGGGTTTGGGTCTACCATATACCAGAGGTTTATTATCATCAGCTGGTTCCATCGGGGCTCCTCCGGTAGTTTCGATAGCAAAACGACCTTTGGCATTATCATCCTGGTTTATAAATATTACTATATAATCATTTCCTAATCTCAAATTATTATTACTACCTACTTCTGTAAAAACATCGGACTGAGCCGATGTTAAGACAGAAATAAATAAAAATGAGACAAGTAATAGAATTGTTACTATTAATTTTTGTCTATTTTTCAATGGTTAAACCTCCCGTGCTTGGTTAGAGAAAGTTTACGTTGCCTATTTCTACATCTACGTTCGGGTTTCCATTTTCATCAATATTGAAATTAACTGTTACATTAATTTGATATCTTTGTTTATAACTCTTGAATTTCCAGCCGTTTTCAACGGTTAATTTGGCATTCCGATCCATGCTCTCTATATTACTGGAGTTAGTAACCATTATATTTTCAACTTCACCATTTTGATCGACCTTTACACTTAAGCCGACTTTTCCACTTTTTGCCTCACTAACTAAGTACTTGGGATAAACTGGCTTCGGTGATAAACCGATTAGTTCTCCCGCGGTTGGTGGAGGCGGAGGAGTTGGCTCAGGTTCTGGTTCAGGTTCGGGTTCTGGCTTTTGTTCTTGCTGTTCTTGATTAGCTTCTTCTTTTTTCTCTACTTCTATTTCAGTATCGCTTTCTTCACTACTTATTACTTCCTGTTCTTGATTAGTTTGAGTTTCTTCCACCTCTTCTTCTGGTTCATTTTCTTGTGCTATTTCAACATCAGAGTCAGTAGTTTGTTCTTCCGGTTCAGGCTCCGGTTCCGGCTCTGGCTCTGGTTCGGGCTCAGGCTCAGGCTCAGGTTCTGGTTCAGGTTCGGGTTCTTCTTCCTCAGGCTCTTCTTCTGGCTCTTCAGCCGGTTGTGGTTCAGGATCTTCGGGTGGTTCTACTCTTTGATTGGTTTGTGACCTAAATTCTACATATTGTACATAGCCGAAGTTATCACCAGAAGCTTCTTCACTACTGAATCCCTGTAAATATCCAAATGGGAAAAAATAAAAGACGAGAAGGTGGATTACTAATGATAAAGTTATATACAGGAATAATTTACTCCTGTCATTGTTAAACATATTTTACACCACCTAACTACCTTTCTTTTCAGCTGCTAAGGCAAGATTATAGATTCCTACTTGTCTTACACTATCCATTACAGTCACAATTGAACTATACTTCGTATTGCTATCTGCATTAATTATAACAACTAGATTTTTGTTGTTTTGATACTTTTCCTTTGCTAATTCACTAATTTTAGCCATAGGAAGATTATCTCCCTGATAGAAAAATTCGCCGTTTTCATTAATATTGATTATGAAATTTTCCTGTTTTTGTTCGGTAACAGTTACTGCTTTAGGTAGCTTCATATCCATTCCATAAGGATTGGTCCGAAAGGATGTAAACAACATAAAAAAGACTAATAAGAAAAATATAACATCTATCATCGGAATAATGTTAATATTTGTTTTCTTTTTATGTGTAGGTTTGAACATCTCTTTCACTCCTGTCTGTGATAACATCCATGATATCAATCATGCTGAGGTTCATCTCGTGAGATTTCTCCTCAACTTTATTGATATAGTAGGAATAAAAGATAGCTGTAGGTATAGCAATAACTAACCCCATGGCAGTACTAATTAAAGCCGCTGCAATACCAGAACTAATCTGAGCGGGATTAGCTGCACCAGCAGCAGTACCTAAAATATTGAAACTACTAATGATACCCAGTACTGTTCCCAATAGACCTAGGAGGGGTGAAATCATGGCAACTACATCAAGTACAGGTAAATGTTTTTCCATCTTTTTGATTTCATCTTCTCCAACTGCCTGTAGAACTTCTCTTATCCTATCAGGATCTTCTTCATAATGAGAAAGGGCTGTAGATAGTAACTTTGCATTCGGTCCTTTTTCTCCCTTGAGTTCGTTTAAAGCTCCAATAATATCATCATTTTCAACCTTTAACTCTATTCTTTTAAGTAATCTTAAACTGTTATCTTTTCTTCTGATGAAAAATACAGCTTTTTCTATAATTACTGCTAAACTGAAGATTGAACAGATAATTAATGGAATAGCCATTGGTCCCCCAAGTGATATAAAATTATAGATTTGATTATACATTAATTGACACTCCTTGTCCTATAAATATTTATTAATCTAATATTATTAATCCTAATTAAACTAATTCTATATTAAGATAATAAATCCTTCTTATAAGCTTTATCATTTACAATTGTTTTGTATTTTTTTAACTCTGCAAGATACTTATAATCCAAGCGTATCTTGCCGAGCTTTAAGCCGTCCTTGTTTTTAGGTCCGTGACAGTCAGAGCCGCCTGTAATTAAAAGTTCATTACTTTGAGCAAGTTCTCTATAATATTCGATCTGTTCTGCACTATGTTCAAGATAATAAACTTCTAGGCCTGCTACCCCATAGTTGATGATTTGTTGGACGATCTGGTTGTTCTTAATTAAACCGGGATGGGCAATTACAGGAATTCCATCTGCTTTTTTTATAATATCAACTGCTTTAAAAGGGGTTATTTTATCTCTGTCTACATAAGCAGGTTTACCTCTCCCAATATATTTATTAAATACTTCCTCCCAATCTTGTACATAGCCTTTTTCAGTTAGAAGGCGTGCTATATGAGCCCTCCCCATAATATTATTTTCGCTAATATTTTTTATTTCTTGGAGTGAGATCTCATAACCATAAAGTCCCTTTAGTAATTCTACCATTTTTTCGATTCTTTCTCTACGTTCTTTTTTTATTTTATCTAATAAATTTTTGAGATATTTATTTTCTAGGTCAATATAGTAACCTAAGATATGTACATCATAACCATTTAAGGAAGTATTGAATTCAATACCAGGGACAACTTCTATATTGTTCTTTTCGGCTTTGTTTAAAGCCGGTTCGACCCCTTTTAAAGTATCATGGTCAGTTATTGCTATGGCGGAATAACCGATCTCTTCTGCCCTTTTTATTAATTTTTCAGGTGTTAAGGATCCGTCCGAATATGTGGTGTGTAAGTGTAAGTCTACAAACATTTTTTACCTCCAAAGTTCAAGTTCCCTAAAATTATAATTTTACTGCATAAAAAAACCTGTTTGCCAGATAAGACAAACAGGTTATTGTCCGTTTCTATCTTGGTTCGATAATTAATTTAATAGCGGTTCTTTCTTCACCATCAATCTCAATATCAGTGAAAGCGGGAATACAAATAAGATCAATACCACTGGGTGCAACATATCCTCTTGCTATTGCAACTGCTTTTACTCCTTGATTTAATGCACCAGCTCCTATTGCCTGAAGTTCTGCACTTCCTTGTTCTCTCAGTACACCAGCTAATGCTCCTGCTACAGAATTAGGATCAGAATCTGCTGAAACTTTTAATACATCCACTTCTACAATACCCCCTCATTTAGTATTAAATTTATTGTATTTATTATATTCTTATAAAAGCAGGATTTTCCTGCAAAATTATAAAATTATTTTTTAAGCATTATCCCTTACAATAAAGGAGTTAATTGCGGTTGTTTCTCCTTTTTGATTAAAAGTAGCATAAATACCTGATAACTGGACCTGACCCGTTGCCACTTCAAGCCTTTTGGGCATTTTGGTCTTCAATCTATATAGGACTTTCTTTTTTTTCATTCCCAAGATAGAATCACAGGCACCTGAGAAACCCAGATCTGTGATATAACCTGTTCCTTTATCTAAAATCTGTTCATCATTGGTCTGTACATGCGTATGAGTTCCTACTACCAAAGTAACTTTACCTTTTACATATTCAGCAAAGGCTCTTTTTTCACCGGTGGCTTCCCCGTGGAAGTCCACTATAATATAATCGGATATATCTTTAATTTTCTCATAAACTCTATCAAAAGCTTCTACGGGTGAATTATGGTTACCCATAAAAACCTGCCCAATTAGGTTTATGACAGTAATGTTTTTATCCTTTATTTGATAGGTATTATAACCTCTCCCCGGAACTCTTTCATTAAAGTTTAATGGTCTAATAAGTTTTTCGTCGTCATCGATAAATTCGTAAATATTTTTATTACCCCAGGTATGGTTACCCATTGTTAGGCAGTCAATACCGTAACCGTAAAGTTCTTCTGCAGTATCTTCTGTTAAACCAAAACCACCAGCTGCATTTTCGCCATTGGCCAAAACAAAATCTATATCTTGATTTTCAACTATATCATCCATTAACTTTCTAACCGATCGTCTACCTGCCCTGCCAACTATATCTCCTATAAACATTATATTCATTTTGATCATACTCCATTATGATTTTAAAAAGGCCCTTAAAAAAGGGCCTTTATTTTCTTATTTATTTAGCATATTCAATTTGTCTGGTCTCTCTAATCACAACAATTTTTATTTGTCCCGGATAATTAAGGTTATCTTCGATCTCTTTTTTAATATCTCTCGAAAGTTTGCTGGCTGTTGTATCATCTACTTGTTCAGATTGAACAATGACTCTAATTTCACGGCCAGCTTGAATTGCGTAAGCATTTTCAACTCCATCAAAAGATTGTCCGATTTCTTCTAACTCTTCCAATCTCTTAATATATGCTTCTAATGTTTCTTTTCTAGCACCAGGTCTAGCTGCTGAGATAGCATCTGCTGCTGCAACTAAAACAGCTTCTACAGACTGGAAGTCTACATCACCATGGTGTGCTTCTATGGTGTGAATTACATCTTCCGATTCACCAAATTTACGGGCTAAGTTGACACCGATATCAATATGAGGTCCTTCTACTTCATGATCAATGGCTTTACCTATATCGTGAAGTAAGCCGCCTCTTTTAGCTAAGGTTGAATCGGCTCCCAGCTCATCGGCCATCACTCCTGCTAAGAAGGAAACTTCTAGGGAGTGCTGTAATACGTTCTGGCCGTAACTAGTTCTGTATTTTAATCGTCCCAGGTATTTAACTAATTGAGAATCGAGTCCGTGTACACCAGAATCAAAGGTGGCCTGTTCACCAACTTCTTTGATTTGATTGTCTAATTCATCTTCGGCTTTTTCCACCATCTCTTCGATACGAGCGGGGTGAATTCTACCATCAATGATCAGTTTTTCTAGAGCTATACGGGCTATTTCTCGTTTGATTGGATCATATCCAGAGATAACTACCGCTTCTGGAGTATCATCAATAATTAAGTCAATGCCTGTAAGACTTTCTAAAGCCCTGATATTTCTACCTTCTCTACCGATGATTCTACCTTTCATTTCATCGTTAGGGAGGTCTACAACTGTTACAGTTGTTTCTGAAACATAGTCTCCGGCACATCTTTGAATGGCTAGAGAAATAATTTCACGGGCTTTCTTATTAGCCTCTTCTTTGGCTTCTCTTTCTTTTTCTTTGATCATCTTAGCATATTCATGGTCGAGTTCATCTTCCATTTTAGAAAGTAGATATTCTTTTGCTTCACTATGAGATAAGTTAGAAATTTTCTCTAATTTTTCGATTTCCTGTTGTTTGATATCTTCGATTTCTTGTTGTTCTTTTTCTAGTTCTTTTTGTTCTTTTTTAAGTTTTTGTTCTTTTTTCTCGAGTGTTTCGCTTTTTTTATCAAGTGTTTCTTCTCTATGCATTAAACGGTCTTCCAGCCGCTGAAGTTCATTTCTTCTTTTCTGGCTTTCACGGTTGGCTTCTTCTCTAATTTTTTGGGCTTTCTCCTTGGCTTCAAGGGTAATTTCCCTTATTTTAGATTCGGCCTCCCTTTCTGCCTCTTCGAGAATCTTGTGTGATTCTTCTTCAGCAGACTGAATCCGGGCTTCAGCAATAAACTTTCTTATAAAGTACCCAATAATTAATCCCGGGACAAGGGATATGGCTACTATTAATAGGGTATTATAAATTATTTTCACCTCCTAGTTTGATTTAAAAACATATTAAATTATCAAATACATCATATTTATTTTATCTTTTTTTTACCTTTGTGTCAAGAAAGTAAAAACCTGTATACGCTAATATACAGGTTTTAATATTCATTAATATATAAAGTTTTAGGCCTCTTTTTCCTCTTTAGTTTCTTCTTTTTCTTCTATTTCTTCATCTTCAATTAAACCTGCTTTAACTTTTATCTTATGTTCAATTTCATTTAGAATATCTTCATTTTCTTTAAGGAATTCTTTGGAGTTTTCTCTGCCCTGACCTAATCTCACATCTCCATAGGAGTACCAGGAACCAGCTCTATCTATGATACCAGTATCTTCACCCATATCTAGAACACAGCCCGTTCTAGAAATACCGGTTCCATACATGATATCAAACTCGGCCTTTCTAAAGGGGGCAGCAACCTTGTTTTTTACAACTTTAGCCCTGGCATGTGAACCGATGATCTCATCACCATCTTTGATGGTCTGTGATCTTCTCAGTTCAATCCGGACGGAAGAGTAAAATTTAAGGGCCCGTCCACCGGGAGTTGTTTCGGGATTTCCGAACATGACTCCTACCTTTTCACGGATCTGATTGATAAATATACAGGCGGTGTCGGACTTTGAAATAGCACCTGAAAGCTTTCTCATAGCCTGAGACATTAATCTTGCCTGTAATCCAACATGGGTATCACCCATTTCACCTTCCAGTTCTGCTTTAGGAACTAAGGCTGCTACAGAGTCGATAACTACTAAATCAATAGCATTACTCCTAACTAAAGCCTCTGCTATTTCTAAGGCTTCCTCTCCGTTATTGGGTTGAGAAATTAAAAGATCGTCTATATTTACGCCTAGATTTTCAGCATAACGGGGATCTAGAGCGTGTTCTGCATCGATAAAAGCGGCAATACCTCCCTGTTTTTGGGCCTCAGCAATAATATGTAGCCCCAGGGTAGTTTTACCTGATGATTCATTACCATATAGTTCAATAATTCTGCCTTTGGGTATTCCGCCTACCCCTAAGGCTATATCCAAAGGTAATGCCCCAGTCGGTATTGATTCAACATCAAGAGAAGTCCTGTCTCCTAGTCGCATTATTGATCCCTTACCGAATTGTTTTTCAATTCTATTAACTGCATTATCTAGCGCCTGTTCTTTCTCTTTATTTTTGGCCAAAAATATCACCTCAATCTTTAGATTATGTTTTTATTATAGAACAAATGTTTTCTTTTTGCAAGTATTACTTGAGATTTATGGAAAATAATTCCTTATACACCGGACCGTTTTTATAAAGTTGGCTTTCAATTAAAGAGATCTTATCAACTTTTTGTAAAATTCGGATCTCATTTTCTTCAATAAAGTCTTTAAAATCATATTTTAATTGACGCATATCGGTCTTCTTTCTTGTTCTGGCAAAGGTAAGATGGGGAGTGTACTCTCTGTCTTCCTTTTCAAAACCCCTCTCATATAGTTCATTTTCAAGGTCATTTTGTAGGTTTATAAGGGGCTTTTTGCTATCATTTAGACCAAAAAATAGAACTTTCGGATAATCTGTCGAAGGAAAAGCCCCGTAATGATCATAATAGATATTAAATTCCTCATAAGGCGAACAAGTGTTCTTCATAGAACTTTTAATATCTTCAATTTTACTTTCTTCTGTATCCCCCAAGAACTTCAGGGTCAAGTGGAGATTTTCTCCACTGACCCATTTTAAATCAAAATCAAGCGCTTCTTGGGCTTTTGTTATCTTTTCTTCTAGTAACTCTTGAGTTCTATCTTCGATAGGTACAGCAATAAATAATCTCATATTAGTTACTCTCACCCGTTAGTTCATCCAGTAATTTTTGAGCCCTTTCATGTCCATCACTTAAATGAAGAGTTTTCCTTAACTCTGAAATCGCGGCCTCTTTCATATCGGATTCTATATAGGCTAAAGCGAGATGAAAGTGTCCGGCCGGGTACTCAGGGTTTTGTTCGATAGCTGTCGAATAGTTTGCTATTGCCTGATAATTTTTACCCTGTTTTAAGTTTATATCTCCTAATGAAATATAGGCATCTGCGAAATTGGGATTATACTTGACTGCTTCTTTGAGATAATATAAAGCATTTTGATAATTCTCTTGTTTTTCATATAACTTACCTAAATAGTAGTGGGCTCTGTAATAGTTTTGTTTAAGTTCAATAACCTTAGTTAGATACCGTTCGCTTTGTTCATAGTTTTCTGTATAATAATATGCTTTACCTAATTGGAAGTTAACAACAAGAGAATCGGTATTTAGTTCAACTCCATTTTGCAGTACCTCGGCTGCTTCAGCATATTTTTTTTGTCTGATTAAAACATCTCCTAATTCACCATAGGCTTGTACATTCTTATTGTCCATTTCAATTACCCGGTTATAGTAATCGACTGCTTGATTATAATTACCTAATTCTTTATGCAGGTTAGCTATATTAAGTAGAACCTCAACTGACCCATTATCGACAATTGCCATTTCTAACTGCTGTACGGCCCTTTGTTTATTATTGATACCCATAAAGGCCATCGCATAGTCTCGGTGAAACTGAGGAGAATTTATACCGAGGGAACGTGCTTTTTTGAATTCCTCCAGGGCAGTTTGATAATAGGCATTATCAAAGTTGTTGTAGAAGTTCATATATATTCTGGCTAATTCATAATGGATCATTCCAAAATCATAACCCATCTCATTAAGCTGACTTAAATCTTCTTTTGCGGTGGAGATATTTCCTAAAGCAAGCTTGATCAAAGTCCGGTAATAAAGAGTCTCTATTTTAGCTGAAGTGGTTAGTTCATCTACATTGATCTGGGTATTTAAATCCAGGGCTTCTTGATAGTTATTGAGATGGTAATTTTTTATACTCCTACTTAGTAAATCCAGCTGTTCTGACTGGGCGTTGACTGCAATACTAGAAAACACGACAAAAGTAAAAACTAACATTATAATTAAAAACTTATTCTTTTTCATGATAACCCTCCCTATATAACAGATATTTTAAATCTTTCAAGGCAAATTCACTACTTAAATACTTGATTTGTTTTCTTTTTCCTTTCAATTGGTACTCTTTCACTTTAGTTTCATTTTGTCCACTTACACCTATATAGACAAGTCCTACCGGTTTGGCTTTTGTCCCACCGGTCGGGCCTGCTATACCTGTAATACCTATACCATAGTCAGAACCTGTAATTTGTTTAATATTATCCGCCATACTTTTAGCTGTTTCAGAGCTTACTGCGCCTTTAATATCGATAATTTTTCTATCTATGTTAAGTAGATTTATTTTTATCTCATTACTGTAAGCAACCATTCCGCCTAGATAATAGATCGAGCTGCCGGATAAATTGGTGATTCTATTACCAAGTAGTCCCCCAGTGCAGGATTCGGCCGTACTTAAGGTTAATTTATTATGTTTCATGATATTATAGATGGACTCAATTAAGTTTAAATCTTTAAAAATATTCTGGCCTAATTTATCCTTAATTTTATCTGTTGTATCTTGGACTAACCTTTTATCTTTACCATTAACTTTGACCAAAATATGAGTTTTTTTCACAACAAAACTGAGATAGATTTCTTCTGGTATTTTAACTGAACTATAAATTTTATCTTCCAGTTGGGCTTCCCCTATGCCTTTAAAGAATAGTTCTTCTTTATAGATTTCCTTACTCGCTAAATCAAGATATGGTATGACCTGATTTTTAAACATCGGTTTCATCTCATCGGGAACTCCCGGCATACAGATACAGGTTGTCTTATCCTTATTGATTATGAAACCGGGGGCCGTTCCTCGCTCATTGGGTAATACTTTTGCACCCTTAGGGATCATGGCCTGTTGGTCATTATTATCTGTATGGTCTACATGAAATTCTTTTAATCTTTTTTCGATCCTCTTATTAATATCTTCATGAAATTCTAATTCTATATCAAAGGCCCTACTAACCGCATTTCGGGTAATATCATCACCAGTGGGGCCTAAACCACCTGTAATGAAGATAATATTGGATCTTTCCTTTGCTGTTTTTAATAAATTTAAAATCTTGATTATATTATCTCCCACTATAGATATATGGTGAGGTATTATATTATATTTTTTTAACTTATTACTGATAAAGTTGGCGTTTAGCTCCTGGACAGAGCCGTCCAGAAGTTCATCACCAATACTTATAATTTCAACATTCAATGTTTTCACCTCGAATAAATTATATCATATTTAATTAATAAAAAAAATCGGTTTTTAAAAACCGATTTGAAGTACAACAAATATATGTAAGACTATTCTGGCATAGACACCGGCCAGAATATCATCCAGCATAATACCCCAACCTGAGGGTAAGTTCTGTATTTTTTTTATTGGATAAGGTTTATATATATCGTAAAGTCTAAATAAGATGAAGCCGACTATTAAATAAGTAAAATTGGGTTCAATAAAATAGAAGGTGATTAACATGCCCACAAATTCATCGATAACAATTCTTTGGTCATCTTTTTTACCGGTATGTTTTTCCATCAGGGTAGAAGAAAGTAAGCCGATTATAATAAAGGCGATGACAGAAATATTTTTGGTTAAGATATTAAACTGACTGATTAAAAGCAGGGCGAATAGTGAACCATAAGTTCCGGGTGCGCCCGGTATATATCCGATGTAAAAACAACTTGCAATAACTTCTGTTATCTTATTTTTAATATCTTTCATTGTTTTAGTGGTGATCCTCCTCAACGAAAAAATCAATGTTGACTGCCTGGAAGTATTTATAGCCGGAATATAAGGTGATTAAGACGGCTACCCATATTAAGATATTAGGTATATTGTAAGGTAAGGTAATAATTTTAGGATCGGCAATAACGGCTATAACAGCGATGATTTGGATAGTAGTTTTGATTTTACCCCAGATACTGGCCGAAATTATTACACCGTCTTTTGCTGCAATTACTCTTAAACCGGTCACAGCAAATTCTCGTCCTATAATTAATATAGCAGCCCAGAGAGAAATTTCATCTAAGGCAACAAAGGCAATTAAAGCGCCTGAGATTAATAGTTTATCGGCTACCGGATCAACAATCTTACCGAACTTCGTTACAATCTGCTGTTTTCTCGCAATATATCCATCCAGACTGTCGGTAATGGCTGCCAGAATAAATACAGCTAAAGAGAATACTTCTGCCCCCGGTATATTTTTTCTCATAAGTAGAAAAACGATGAAGATGGGGACCAAAATAATTCTTAGAAGGGTTAATTTGTTAGGTAGATTCATATATTTTCTCTCCCATTAAGTCATATTCAAAAGCATTAGTGATTTTGACCTTAACAATATCTCCTACATTTATATTTTTACCTTTAACATAGACAGTGTTGTCAATTTCGGGTGCATCATAGACTGTCCTGCCTATAAATTCATCGTCAATTTCTTCATCGATTATAACATCCAGTTCTCTGTCTATTAATTCTTTGTTCTTATTATATGATATATTTTGTTGTATTTCCATTATTTTATTGTATCTTTTTTGTTTTGTCTCTTTATCTATTTGATTAGTCATTAAAGCGGCTTTAGTACCTTCTTCTCTCGAATACTGAAAAACCCCTAATCTGTCGAACTTAACTTCCTTAATAAAGGAAAGCAAGTCATTAAAATCTTCTTCTGTTTCACCCGGAAAACCGACAATAAGTGAGGTCCTTAAGGCAACATCATTTATATTTTTTCTAACATCATTAATTACATTAAACAACTCTTCTTTAGTTCCTTCTCTCCTCATCTGTTTTCTAATTTTATTGGAAGAATGCTGAACTGGAATGTCTAAATAGTTGCATATTTTGTCATTGTTTTTGATAACCTCTATTAATTCTTGTGAGATATGTTCGGGATAACTGTAAAGTAACCTGATCCATTTGAGATCTTTAATTTTTACAACTTCTTTTAATAAATCAACTAGTCTACGTTCACCGTAAAGGTCTTTTCCATATTCGGTTGTATCTTGGGCGGTTAAAATAATTTCTTTTGTACCGTTATCTACTAATATACTAATTTCTTTTATTATATCCTCCATTTTGCGGCTGTTTAAAGGACCCCTAATAAAAGGAATACTGCAGTAGCTGCAGTTATTATTACAGCCTTCTGCGATCTTAACATAGGAATAATGGTTTTGTTTATTAAATCTTTCTAAGTTTTGATTAACGTCAAAAACCGGTGTATCAATTCTATTGTATCTTTTTTTATTGTCTAATACATCATCAATGGTCTCTTTAATCTGATCAAATGTCCCGGTTCCTAAGACCGCATCAATTTCCGAAATCTCTTCCATCAACTCAGTTTTATACCGTTGGGTTAGACAGCCCGTTACAATTAAAGCATCTATTAGGCCATCTTTTTTGTATTCAGCGGCCTGTAAAATTGTCTCGATTGATTCTTCTTTGGCATCCTCGATAAAGCCGCAGGTATTAATTACTATTACATCTGCTTCTTTCGGATGTTCTTCGTATTTATATTTATCATCATTAAAGGTTATACCCATCATATAATCTGTATCAACTTCATTTTTGGGACAACCTAA
>CAZGMM010000029.1:0-23758 GCA_964526845.1 uncultured Halanaerobiales bacterium
GACCGAACATTTCCGTAGTGTCAGCCATGAAGAATTACAAAAGAATGTGAAGTAAGATAAAAAAGGCAACCATAATGGTTGCCTTTAAAAATATTTATATGGTAAGATCATTTTGTATCTCTTTGTAATCTATATTTTTTTCATCATATTTATTTTCAATTACCTTTTTTATGTCTTTTTTTAACTCTTCCGTTCTTACCGAACCAAAAATACTAACTATTCCATTATCTGATGTGACATTAATATTGGGAATTCCTCGCAAGGTGGGCTGCTCGTCAATTGCATTCTTTCCTTCTTTCTGTAAAAGTTCATCATTATAATTTTTACCAAAAATCATGATGATCCCCCCTTTCCCTGTCTTCTACTCTTATTATACTCCTTTCTACAATAATATTAAATAATATTATTATCAAATTTCTATAAAGAAGCTGTAAAAAAAATGTAAAATATAAAGGGAAGTTAAATTAAATATTGAAAAGGTAAAATAACAGTAAATAAAATATGGGGAGATAATATGGATTTATATAATAAAAAAATTCTAGTAATTGAAGATGATGAGCATATCTTTGCTGTAATCAAAGCCATGTTTAAACAGTATGATAATAACTCTTTAATCTTAAAGAAAAATGGTAAAGAGGGATTAAAAGAAGCCCTGCAAAATGATTATGACCTGCTGCTGTTAGATATCATGTTACCTGAAAAGGACGGCTGGGAGATCTGTAAAGAATTGAAAGAAAAAAAGAATAATCTCCCGATAATTATGTTGACTGCTAAAAGTGAGGAAGCAGATAAAGTACTGGGCTTAGAGATCGGGGCCGATGATTATGTAACTAAACCTTTTAGTCCCCGTGAATTAACTGCCCGTATCAAAGCGGTCCTCAGGCGTTATGAAAAAACAGAGTCCGAACAAAAGGACACCCTTTATTTTAATAATTTAAATATGGAAATTGATATTGATAGATACACCGTTACCATCGATGGGGAAAATATATCTTTTACTCCCAAAGAGTTCAAACTCCTCTCTTATCTGGCCCAAAATAAAGAACAGGTTTTCACGCGGGAACAGCTTTTAGAAAATATTTGGGGCTTTGAAAATTTAACTGAAACAAGAACTATTGATGAACATATTAAAAGGATAAGAAAAAAATTGAATAAGACTGAAATTGAGTTCCAACCGATTAAAACAGTCTGGGGTGTAGGTTATAAATTTTCCATACGAAAGGAAAATAATAATGATTAAAAAGCTCTTCAATATTAACAGCATATTGGGTCGATTAATGGTTTCTTATTTAATCGTTATCTTTATTTCCTTAGCTGTGATCGGTGTAATGTTCGGCTATTTAGTGCAGAATTACTATAACGGTTTAAAAGAATGGGAAGCAACTAATAACAGCAGAAGGATTGCTACTTTAGTCAGTGAAAATATCGAAAAAGGAGATATATTTCTAAAAGATGATTTTAAAATAGGAAATACCCGATCAAAAATCTATACTATATCACGATCTACTAATATGGATATTGGTTTAATTGATCAAAATGGTGAAATGGTTTTAAATGTGCCCACTTTAGACGCAAATTTATCGTTAGAACAAGAAGAATTAAAACAGGTACTAAACGGCAATACTTTTACTAAAAAAATTATGGGTCCTGACTATCGTCATCTAATGATGGCTATACCTTTGTTTCAAACTGAAAAAGAAGATGTTAAGATAGTTGAAAACCAGCCCGCAGCTGAGAAAAAAAATATTATCGGAGCTGTATTAATCCAAACACCACTCGGTAATATTGGTGCTACTATTAATAATATTATGAAACTTATCCTCTACTCTTTTCTAGTTGCCTTAGCAGCCGCTGTATTTTTAAGTATCTCTTTTTCAAGGAGAATTACCCGTCCGATTGATAGGATTAAAGAAGCAGCCTTAAAAAGTACAGAAGGAAATGTCGAAAAAGTGGAGCTACCCGAAAACAGTACAGAAGAAATTAACCATCTAGCCAATACATATAATTATGCCGCTAAACAGATTAATAGGACTTTAGATAAACAAAGAGCACTGGAGAAAATGCAAAAACAGTTTGTGGCAGATGTCTCCCATGAATTTAGGGCTCCCCTCACTTCTATCAAAGGGTTTTTAGAAATATTAAAAGAACAGGATTTAAGTAAAGAAGAACGAGCCGAATATTTGGATATCATGTATAAGGATACTCAACACCTGGAAAAATTATTGAATGATCTTATAGAACTTTCTAAACTGGATACTGCTAAAGAATCCTTAGATAAAAAACCAACTTCCCCTAAAATTTTAATAAATGGAGCCTTAAAATCTCTAGAGAATATTATAGAAGAAAAAAATATGGAAGTTGTTAAAAATATCGAGGAAGATCTACCTGAAATTAATATTGATAAGAACAAAATTCATCAGGTGTTGATTAATCTTATTGAAAATGCGGTCAATTATTCAGATCCGAACAGTAAGATTACGATCACTGTAGAAGAAGCCGACCATTCCGATTATCAGGTTAAATTTTCTGTTATTGATAATGGGGTTGGGATACCAGCCGAAGAACTGGAAAATATTTGGGAAAGATTCTATAAAATTGACTCTGCCCGGACCAGAGATGAAGAAAAAGGAAGTGGGCTTGGTCTCGCAATTGTGAAGGATATTATTGAAAAACATGACGGTGAAATCGAAGTGGAAAGTGAATTAGATCAGGGTTCAAAGTTTACCTTTAAACTCTAGATTATTTATAAAAAAGATGTGAATTATTTGACATATAGGGCCTGTGATGTTAAGATTAATAACTGTTGATAACTACAAAATAAGAGGTGAATAAAATTATGTCAGTAATTGAAAAAGCGAAAGAATTAGGTCAAGAACTTGTTGAATCAGAAGAATATAAAGAACTAAAAAGAAAAGAAAAAGCTTTATATGATGATGAAGATGCTACTTCTTTATTAGAAGAATATGAAAATATTAATAAGCAGCTGCAAATGGCACGTGCTAATGGTCAGGAAGTAAATGACCAACAGCAAAAAAAGATGCAGAGTTTACAGATGAAAATGGAACAAAATCCTTCCATTAAGTCTTATATTGAGAGCCAAAAGAAATTTAATGAAGTTATGAACTCCGTTAACAAAATAATTAATGGATACATAACTGGCCAAGATCAAGAACAAGAAGCTGCCCAAGACCAAGGTTCAAGTAATATAATTACGTAATTTTACAAAATTCAAATACAATTAATAATTAAGGTTCCCGCGAGGGAACCTTTTTTATTTTAAATATAATTTTCATTGTTAGGCATTCAAACCGGCCAGATAACCGGTTGAAAAGGCTATCTGTAGATTAAAACCGCCTGTATAGGCATCGACATCAATAATTTCGCCGGCCAAGTACAATCCTTTCACTATTTTAGATTCCATGGTAGAGGGATTGATTTCATTAACTTCTACTCCACCTGCTGTTACAATACCCTCGTTAAAAGAACTGTAATCTGCTATTGTATAATTAAATTCTTTGAGTAAACTAATAATCTTTTCCCTTTCATTTGCAGTAATTTGATTCACTTTCTTTCTTAAATCAATACCGGTCCTTTTTAGAAATATTGGTATCAGCTTGGCAGGTAAAAGGTCGTCAAAAGCATTTTTGAAATCCTTATTTGCATATTTTTTAAAATCCCTCTGGAGTCTTCTATTAAGTGTTTCATAGTCTAAGGCCGGTTTTAAATCTATGGAGAGTATATAATTTTTATCTTTTATTTTTTTCAAATTGGAACTGGCCGAAAGTATTATTGGTCCAGAAACACCTTTTTCAGTAAATACCATATCACCAAAATCCTGATATATTATCTGATTATCAGGTTCTTTAACTTTAATTTCGACATGTTTCAAACTTAATCCTTCTAATTTTTTGGTTTCATAGCTTTCATGAAGATCTAAAGGAACCAGTGAGGGATATAGTTCATTTACCGTGTGACCCAATTTTTTTGCCATTTCATAACCTTCACCGGTGGAACCTGTCGACCGGTAGGTGTATCCACCCGTAGCTAAAACGACAGATTCACAGTTGTGCACCTTACCATCGGTAGTTTGGACACCTTTTATCTTATTATCGCCTGTTAATATTTTCTTCACTTTTTTATACTCTATTTGTACATTGTTCTCTTTTAAGTACTTTTTTAAGGTCTTAGTAACATCACTTGCTTTATCAGAACGCGGAAAGACCCTATTGCCTCTTTCCACCTTGGTTTTCAAACCTAGATCTTCAAAAAATTTAATTAATCTCTCGCTATCCATGGTATAAAAAGCACTGTAAAGAAAACTGCTGTTATTTACAACATTTTCAATAAGGGTATTTACATCCGCTTTATTAGTAAAGTTGCATCTTCCTTTACCGGTTATATATAACTTCTTACCTAATTTCTCGTTTTTCTCGAACAATTGAACCTTTTTTTCTCTACTGCCGGCTGTCCCAGCCGCCATCATTCCAGCCGGACCACCGCCGATCACTATTACATCATGCATTTTTTCACTCCATTTATTTTCCATAGTTATCTACATATTTCTTTATACCTTCTAAGGCCTTTTTAATATTCTCTCTCGGGGTGGCCAGATTCATTCTCAGAAAACCGGCCCCTCCTTCCCCAAACCAGTTACCTGGTTCTAAGGCTACACTGAACTCCTTAACTAATTTCTCATTAATATCTTCAGAACAGTTAGTGATATTTCTAAAATCAAGCCAAAAAAGATAAGTTCCTTCTGGTTTGGCGAACTTAATCTGGGGTATATTTTCCTTAAGATAATTAGCTGTATAATCTATATTACCCTTTAGATAATCCAGTTGAGCTTCCAGCCAGTCTTCCCCTTTACTGTAGGCAGCCTCCATGGCCGTTAAGCCAAATATATTACCCGCCCCTACTAAGTGGTCTTTAACACTCATGAACTTCTTTCTGATCTTTTTATTGGGAATTACAGCAAAAGAAGTATGCAGACCGGCAATATTAAAGGTCTTACTGGGCGCCATCAAGGTTATACTCCTGTTTTCAACCTCTTTAGAAAGGCTAGCCGGTGGAATATGCTGGTTATCTGCAAAGACAAAGTCAGCATGAATTTCATCTGAAACCAGGATCAGGTCATTATCTATAATAATTTGATTTAACTTTTTTAATTCTTCGGGCTGCCAGACTCTACCGACCGGGTTATGTGGACTACAGAATAAAAATATCTCTGCTCTTTTACAGCCCTCTTCACTATCCGGAGATATATTTTCTTGTAGTCCCTCAAAATCTATTGTGTAGTAACTATCATTATTAATTAGTTGATTATTAACAATCTGTCTACCCGTATTATTGATAGTTGAAATAAAGGGAAAATAGACAGGGGTCTGGATGATTACCCCATCACCGGGAATTGTTAAAGCCCGGATCGAAATATTTATAGAAGGTACTACCCCGTTGGCATAAACGATCCATTCTTTTTTTATCTCCCAGTTATAATGTTCTTTAACCCATTTAATTATAGTCTGGGTTAATTTCTCTGAGGGATACGTATAACCAAAAACACCGTGTTCTAGCCTGTCTCTAATTGCTTCTTTGATCTCAGGAGCAGTTTCCCAGTCGGAATCAGCCACCCAGAGCGGTAGACAGTCTTTTTTATCAAAATACTGATCGGTCATATCCCATTTTATTGAGTCTGTTCCCGTCCGGTCGATCTTTTTATCAAAGTTATACTCCATTCTGGTACCTCCCTTTTTATTAATCATTGTAAAAAGCAGTCAGTAATTCTATCATCGATTCATGGTCTTGTAAACCATATAGTTCTCTAATTGAATGCATTGATAAAACGGGGTTTCCAATATCTACAGATTTTACTCCTAAGTGTCTTAAATTAAGGGGTCCGATGGTAGAACCGCCTTTTTCATTGGAGTGGTTTACAAAATTTTGATATGGTATATTATTTTCCGCACATAATTTTTTAATATAGCCGCCACTGTAACTATCGGTAGTATATCTCCTATTACTGCTTATCTTTAACACCGGTCCCTGATTAATTACCGGTTTGTTCGTGGGATCATGTTTATCAGCATAGTTGGGATGAACGGCATGGGCCATATCAGCTGAGATCATAAAAGTGTTTTCAATTATCTGCAGATAATCTTCTCGATTACCATCTAAGGCATATACAATTCTTTCTAAAAGATTACTTAACAGGGGTGAATCTGCCCCTACATCGGTATTACTTCCGATCTCCTCATTATCAAAGAGGACCAGCAGCTTAAAGCCTGAATTCTCGGTATTTAATAGGGCCTTTAATCCGGCATGTGCCATACCCAAATCATCAATTTGACCGGCATTTAAAAATTCCTGTTCACTTCCCATGATAATTGGGGCTTCGGTATCTCTTAAATAAAGGTCAAAGTCCATTATCTTATCATTTTCAACTTCAAGTCTTCGAGCTATCATATCTATTAAATAGCCTTCTATCTCTTCATCCTCCTTGATAGTTTTCATGATCGGGATAAGATCCTTTTGTTTATCAATTTCTTGCCCTTTATTTACCTCTCTATTTAGATGAATAGCCAGGTTGGGGATAACCATTAAGGGGTCCTCAAAATTGATATTTATATTATTGAGTTGCCCGTCTTCTAAAACACTTACCCTTCCAGCTAAGGTTAAGGGCCTATCAAACCAGGTGTTTAAAATTGGGCCCCCATATACTTCCGTATTTAATTTTAGATAAAAATCTTCATCTTTAAACTCCGGTTCTGGCTTTATTTTAATAGAAGGACTATCAGTATGAGCCCCTACAATTTTAAAACCGTTTTTTAATTTTTCTTTACGTCCAGTATTAAAAGCAATAATAGCTGAATCATTTTTAATAACATAATACTTCATATTCTCTTTAATATCCCATTTGTTTTCTATTTTTAACTCTTGATAACCATTGTTCTCTAATATATCAGCTGTTTTATCTACTACGTGGAAGGGAGAAGGTCCATTTTTTAGATATTCTACTAAAGAATCAGTGTTTGCATGTTTCATGTCTGATCTCCTTCCTTATCATTATTTACTGCTGCAATACCATTTAAGATCGCATCTGATATGGATTGAGCAGCTAAAATTCCGGTTTTATTAAGATCTGCCTCTACCTCATTGGTAGAAAAGGCAAATATCATATCACCGTCAAACATGGTATGGACCGGGTTTACGGTTCGTGCCAATCCATCCTGGGCCATTTCGGCCACTTTTTTAAGCATCGCTTTAGTTAATTTTACGTTAGTAATGACTATTCCCAGGGTAGTATTAGTACCAAATAGGTCCATTATCTCACTCTTTAGAATATCCTGATAGGATATATAACCAGATTTTCCTTTGATACCGGCTACAATTTCACCTGTTTTGGGGTTAACTACATTACCTACCGCATTACAGACCGTTATGGCTGAGACTTTTATCGGATCGGAATTGTTTTCAGAATATCCCAGACCTGATTTAGAGGCTTTATCAACACCCAATAGTTTGCCACAGGTAGCTCCGGTGCCCACACCTTTAGAACCGATTTCAAACATATTATCCGCATTTGTACTGGCATAATAGCCTTCATTACTACCCGGTCTGATTCCATTATGCTTATAATTTAGATCAAAGATAACTCCGCCCGGTACAATAGGTACTTTTGCAAATCCGGTATCAAATCCTTTATTATTTTCCTCTAAATATTTCATTACACCGTCAGCAGCTGAAAGACCAAAGGCACTGCCTCCGGTAAGTAAGACTGCATTAATCTGGTCCATGCGGGTAGTGGGTTCTAAAAGGGCTAATTCCCTGCTGCCTGGTCCACCCCCCATAACACTAACCGAACCGGCCAGTGGCTTATCAAAAAGAGTGACTGTACAACCCGTACCAGCTTCCTGGTCGGTATAGTTACCTACTTTTATACTTGGAAAGTTATTGAGTTTTACTTCCATAAATTATCCTACTCCTTAGAAGCTAATGCTTTAATTGCATAAGCAATAATTTTCGCATTTTTATAGAGGTCATTTAAACCTATAAATTCATCTTTCTGGTGGGCTAATTCTTCTTGACCGGGGAATAAAGCGCCAAAAGCAACTGCTTTTGGTACTGCCCGGGCATAAGTGCCGCCCCCGATGGCGATCGGTTCACTCTCTTCATCACCGGTAACTTCTTTATATACCTTCATCAGTTCCTTAACAAGGGGATCGTCTTTTGGTACATAAAGAGGTTCTTGGTGGTTTTTCATTTCAAGATAGGCTTCATACTTATCGATAGAATTTTTTATCCCTTCCAGTACTTCTTCTTTACTTTTGGTAACGGGATATCTAATATTAACAGTGGTTTTAACTAAATTGTCTTCTAACTTGATTTGACCGACATTAAAGATAAGTTTACCGGATACTTCATCGGTTAATTGACAGCCGATTCTTTCTCCATAAAAGTCCATTCCTATTTTATTATTATAGAAATCAATAAATTCTCCGATACTTACTTTATCTAACTCACCGAGGAAAGCCATCATTCTGGCAATGGCATTTTCACCCTTCTCCGGCATACTACCGTGGGCAGAAACCCCACTGCTGGTTACTTTATATTTTTTACTATTTATCTTTTCTAATTCAAATTCATAGTTAGTTTTATCTATGAAGTTTTTAAATTTTTGTTCAAAAGCCTGCGCAAAATCGGTCTTGATAACAACCTCACAGGCATCCGGAACCATATTAGGGGCATTACCGCCCTTTAAAGAAAGAACTTCATATTTGAAACCAGATTTACTGTAATCTTTTTCTACATCGATATCCAATTCATAGTTAAGATCAAAGATCAAGATACCCTTTTCAGCATGAATAACCGGATACTGAGCATCGGGACTAAAGCCCATATCAGGTTTGGGCTCTTTTTTAAAGTAATAGTCCAATCCTTCCCAGCCGCTTTCTTCATCTGTGCCTAAAATTAAGCGGACCTTTTTATTGAGATCTATACCGCTTTCCTGCACTGCTTTAAGGGCATAAAGAGAAGCAACAGCTGGACCTTTATCATCAATTGTACCCCGGCCGTACATCTTGTCATCATGGATTTCGGCTCCATAGGGAGGATAAGACCAGTTTGTACCTTCCGGCACTACATCAAGGTGACAGAGAATTCCTAACATCTCTTCCCCTTCACCAATTTCGACATGACCGGCATAACCATCTACATACTTTGTTTTAAGTCCTAATTCTTCTGCGATTTCTAAAAACTTTCTGAGACTCTGATCTACCCCTTCTCCAAAAGGCATTGCTTCTTTCGCTTTCGCTTCTACGCTTTTAATTTTAACTATTGACTGGAGAGAGTTAACTATATCTTGTTGATAACTGTCTACCTTTTTTTCTAAACCATTATTCATTACTTTTTGCCTCCTCTGTTAATAAAGTTCGCTAAGATTAAACCTGTTATGGGAACCAAGACAGGAAAAAATGTGTATTTAAAATATTCAAGGGTATGAACCCCTAAAATACCCATCATCATCAGGGCATTTATATTCCAGGGAATTAAAGGTGATAAAATAAGGCCGGAATCTCCTAGGGATCGGCCTAAAATACTGCGCGGCACTTCCAACTCATCATACTTGCTGCCCAACATCTTACCGGGTAAAAATACCCCTAATAACTGGTTACAGCTTAAGGCAGCCGTGATAAAAGATGAGGCCATCGTCACAGAAATTAACTGGCTTCTATTATCAATAGCCTGAATAATTTTATTTAAAATAGTGTTCAAAATTCCCAGTTTTTCTAAGAGCCCGCCTAAAACAACCGCCAGGATAATCAGGGAAACCAAATCCAGCATACTGGCCAGTCCACCCCTGGTTAACAACTGATTCAATAAATTAATCTCGGTCTGGCCGCTCGCCCCGGAGTAAAGGGCCTCGATAACTTCTTTAATATTCATCCCACTAACAAAAAAAGCTATCAGTGAACTTAAGATTAGATTTATGATTAAATTTAAGATCGTTGGTACCCTTTTAACCGCAAGCAAAATGATCATAAGCGGCGGGAAAAGCATCATAAAAGAAATCAGATAATTATTTAATAATCCATCTAAAAGTAAGTTGATCTGTGAAATATCATAAGAAAAACCGTTATACCGATAACCCAATATGAAATATATAATAGCAGATAATATAAAGGGAGCCCAAAAAGTTTTAAACATCTCTTTTATCATATCGTGTAGATCACTATCAGCACTGTGGGCGGTCATGATCGCAATCGATGAAAGGGGTGACATCCGATCTCCCACATAAGCACCCGAAATTATTGAACCGGCCGCTAATGGTAAAGAAATCCCCATCCCCTGGGCAATACTGATCAGGGCAAGACCGACGGTACTTACAGTACCAAAGGCGGTCCCGATTGAGATCGATACTACAGCTGAAAACAAAAAGCTTATGATATAAAAAAACTGGGGCCTTAAAAATCTCAAACCATAGTAGATCATGGTGGGGACAGTTCCACTTTCAATCCAGATCCCGATAATCATCCCGATTAACATTATAATAATTAGGACATTACCTATTTTGGCAAAACTGGAAAACATCATTTCTTCTAACTCTTCCCACTTAAAACCCCAGTAAAGGGCCAAAAAGAGGGTGAAAGTTAACTCCATGATTAAGGGAATGTGGATAGGTGCATCCCAGAGTAATACCGCTAATATCAAGAATATTATCATAGAAAAAACTGGTATTATTGCTTTGTTAAAAGTTATATTAATTTTTTCCATTTTTAATCACCGAATTTTGTTTAAAATTATAAAGGATTATTTTTCATATTCAAGAATCTATTACAATAGAATATTTTGACTTTGTTATTAGGAGGCCTCATAATGTATAAACTAACTGATATAAATTTAGAAGTTAATCCCCTGGCTGAAGAGGTAAGGTTAAAAGGTTCAAAAAATGATCTGGTTATCTTAATTCACGGTTATACCGGTTCACCGAGGGAAATGTCAGAACTGGGAGAAGCTTTATATAATAAATTCAACTATTCTATAATAATACCCCGTTTACCCGGGCATGGAACCAATGCTGAAGACTTTCGTTCTACTGACAAAAAAGACTGGCTCAGGAAAGTGTATGACTTAATTTTAGATAACCAGAACGATTATGAAAATATACATCTGATAGGTCTTTCCATGGGGGCCTTAATCTCTTTATTAGCATCTCTTCATTTTAAAATTAAAAGTATGTTATTAATTTCGCCCGCTCTTTACGCTAAAAACAAAAATATCATTTTTACACATCTATTAAAATATATCAGACCGGTGTTTTCAAATAGTTTTGAAATTGATGAAGAAATTGAAGATCCTAATTTAATTGAATTACTTAAAAATTACAGTTGTCAAGAATATTCTAAACAGTTATCAGAACTACACAAGTTGATGCTTTTAGCAAGGAAAAACCTTAAAAAAATTACTACTAAAGTAAAGATAATTCATTCCAAAGAAGATGAGGTAGTACCTCTTAAAGCATCTAAAGCAATTTATGAAAAAATCAGTTCTCAAGATAAAGAGATCAGCCTATTTGAAAATTCTCCCCATGTCATAAATTATGGTCCTGAAAAAGATAAGTTATTAAAGGAAGTAAATGATTTTTTAAATAAAGTCTGATTCTTCTAACTCGAGCAGCCTTTCTTTTCGCCACTTACCACCCGTATAATTACCCAGGCTGTGATCCGATTTTATAACCCGATGACAGGGTATTACAATGGGGATCTTATTTTTCTTTAAAGCAGTTCCAACTGCCCGATAGGCTTTGGGATGGCCGGAGTTGGCGGCCAATTCTTTATAAGAAATCACTTGCCCATAATTAACCTTTAAGAGAGCTTTGTAAACATCTTGTTGAAAATCTGTCCCCTCAATTGATAGGGGAAGCTCAAAGTTATTTCGCTCGTGATTAAAATATTCTTTTAACTGTATTAATGCTTTTTTCATTACTTCAGAATTTTTTTCTTTTGCTAATCGCTGACCATTTTCTTTTACGTATTTAATTGATATCAATTTATCATGTTTTACCGTTATTTTCAATAAGCCGAGCGGTGATCTTAGGTACTGTACTTCTTTGCTCATTTTTTTGTGCCCCTCAATATTTTTAATTTATTGGGCAAAGGACTCTGTTTTAAAAAATATCCAATTAGATAATAGGCTTCTTTTCTATTTAAAACCCGATCGGTTTCAACACTCTCTTCAAAATCGGCTGGGATCAAGTTGTCTTCTCTTAAATAATCTAAATATTTTTCTTCTGCTATCTCTAGAACTTGATGACTGCTGGCTGCTAAGAGTAGTTTATAGGCATTCAGTTTATCCAGCTTATTTAAAGTTGTAAGTGTTTCCAGACTCCCCGGTACCCATTCATAGAAGATAGGAGAATCCCTTCTATTCATTCCCTTGATTAAAAGCTGACCAAATTCATACTCTGTCATGGTAGAATCAAAGCCGAATTCGTTTTGATAACCACCAATTATTAAGCCGAGATTAAATAATTCCTTGATATATGGATAGGTGTTATCCTTTTTAACTAAAGGTTTTAGATCACGATATTTACTAATATTAATCTCCATATACTGTTGAATTTCAGCTATTAATTTCTTATTTTTATTTAATTCTTTTAAACTAATCTCATTTTCATCAGCCAAAGCGGCTGCCTTACCGGCCGCTGCTCCACTGTTCATCCTAACCGGTATGACACGGCCGCTGAACGCTGCCAGTGAACTCAAACCAGTACTGCGGGATACTACCATTAAGTTCTCTATATTGTCGGGTAATAAGGAATCGAAGGGTATACCATAAACGGCAGGGTTAAAGAGGACAAAGCCCTGATAATCCATCTCTGAAGCCTGATAGTCCAGAGGGTAAGAAGCCAGGGTTATAGTATTATCAAATATTTTATTTTCCAATAGGTCCTCTACCTGCAGAATATTTTCAGCCACTAAATGACGTGATTCTCTAATATATAGTTCCTCTGCTGGTTTATTTAACTTCGCTTTCTTAAAACCGTTTAACTTTTCCTTTAAAAATTCCAGGATATATTTTGCTTCCTCAGCCGCTAATTGATAGGCGGCTTCTCTTTCTTTTTGGTCAAGAGGATTATGCTTAAAAATTAAAAGGGCATTTATAGAACCCTGATGGTAGCCATAATGGTTTTCATTAAATATTATATTTAATCCTCTTAACTTAAGGTTCTCATTATGTGGTTCATATATCTTGCCAAGTTCTTTAAAACCATAAGCATGTCCATTTTTTAGATATGAGGGCCCATATCTATTACTTACAATATCCTTTTTTAGGTTGTTAATGTTAATATCATCTATATTTAATACTAAGGTCATAGCCATAAAACGGTCATCTAAATTAATATCAGAACCAAAATTAAATAAATTGGCGCCTGCCTTAAAGGCTAACTGAGCATCCTGCTGGGCATCGATAAAATAATCAGCAGTTATTTGAAAGTAGTTTTCTTTCTCATCTTTGATCAATATTTTCTCTATATTATTATCTTTAAGACAAACTCTTTCTAGATTAGAATTCTTGATCACCACTACCCCAGCCTCATTTAACATTTCATTAAACACCTGGGTGGCTTTATCGTAAGTAAAGCTTTGGTTTTTACCGATTCTCTCATACCATTCAGCAAATAGTCCCTTATTCAAAATTTTACCAGCCTTATCAAAATTTAAATCCAGGTAGTTTAAACCACCATAAGTCATCAAACCACCTGGATTATCTCTTTTTAAGATCAAGAGGGTGGACAGATTGCTGCGGGCGGCGCTGACGGCCGCTGTTACACCAGCCGGCTGTCCACTATACACTACAACATCATAGTCCAAAGTAAGATTACTTTGAGCTGATAAAACTGGTGTAGTTAAAATTAATATTATTACTAATGAAATTAAAAGGCTGTATTTAGAACTTAGCATTACCGGGAGTCCTTGGGAATGGGATGACGTCTCTAATATTTTTAATACCGGAAATATACATCAAGATCCTTTCAAAACCGAGACCAAAACCCGAATGAGGCACTGTACCGAATTTTCTAAGTTCTAAGAACCAATCATATTTATCAATATTCATATTCTCTTCTTCCATTCTTTCTTTAAGCACATCATATCTTTCTTCCCTCTGGCTGCCGCCGATAATTTCACCGACTTCTGGTACAAGACAATCAACTGCAGCTACAGTTTTTTGATCATCATTAAGGCGCATGTAAAATGCTTTAATCTCTTTGGGATAGTCCGTTACTAAGACCGGTTTTTGATAGTGTTGTTCTGTTAGGAACCTTTCATGTTCGGTCTGTAAGTCCATACCCCACTTAACAGGAAACTCGAAATCCTGATCCGCTTCTTTTAGGATGTCGATAGCTTCTGTATAGGTGATTCTGGCGAAGGTGGAATTTATAATATTTTTTAAAGTATCTTTTCTGCCTTCTTCAATATTCTCAGCGAAAAATTCCATCTCTTCGGCCGCTTCATTGAGGGCATATTCGAAGAGATACTTTATAAAGTCTTCTATAACATCCATCATTTCTTCTAAGTTACAAAAGGCCATTTCTGGTTCCATCATCCAGAATTCGGAGGCATGACGGGAAGTGTTCGAATTTTCCGCCCTAAAGGTAGGACCAAAGGTATATACATCACCTAAGGCAGTTGCCATAACCTCTGCTTCCAGCTGGCCGCTTACTGTTAGGCCGGTTTGTTCTCCGAAAAAATCTTCCGTGAAATCAACTCTATTCTCTTCATCTTTTGTTATATTATCTAGATCTAAGGTGGTTACTTTAAACATTTCACCCGCCCCTTCTGCATCACTAGCTGTAATGATGGGGGCATGAATATATTGGAAACCTCTCTCCTGATAATATTTATGAATTCCATATGCCATCTTATTTCTAAACCTATTAACGGTACTAAAGGTCTTTGTTCTCGGTCTTAGGTGAGCAATTTCTCTTAAGAACTCAAAGGTATGTTCCTTTTTCTGAAGTACATAATTTTCAGGTGCAGTACCGATGATATCTATCTCTTCCGCTTTCATCTCAATACTCTGTTCACGGTTTGGTACATCTTCCAGATAGCCTTTAATTCTGACACTACAACCCCTATTTATATCTTCTAATTCAAAGTTAGATGGTTCTAAAACTACAATCTGTAAGTTCTTTACGGTTGAACCATCATTAACTTCTAAAAATGCAATATTTTTAGAAACTCTTTTTGTCTTTACCCAACCTAATACAATTACATCTTCGTATGAATCAATCTTACCCTGTAAAATATTACTTATCTTGCTCTTTTTAAAATAATCCATTATTTTTTAATAAACCTCCTGTTAAAAAATTAAATATTTTTATACAATTCCTTATATATATTCTTGAATTTTAGACAAATCCCTTTTAATGAGGCCAAAAAAATATAGGATAAGCAAATATCACTTATCCCTGTTTTAACAATATTTTAATACCAAAGTTCATCTTCACTTGTTGAAACGGCAAATACACCGTCTTTTAATAATTTATTTACTTCTTCTCTTGTCCTGATTAAACCGCCCGCAATAAATGGGATATCAAGTTCCATTGTCAATTCTTTAATGAAATGAGGGGCCATTAGACCCGGTAAGATCTCTACTGCATCGGGTCTGACTGTTTTTAAGCTTTTTATTCCATTTTTAATAGTACCTGAATCCAGTACAAAGATCCTCTGAACTGTATATAGACCTTCCTTTTTGGCATACTTAATCAAATTTTTGTGGGTAGTTATTATACCATCACAGAGGTCATTGGATGCCAGGTAATGAACAGCTTCTTTATCCGAGTTCATCCCTTTCATGAGATCCAGATGTAGGAACAACTTCTTATTATGCTCTTTTACATTTTCTGCATATTCATTTAATTTATTTAACTTTGCGTTGAGTAAAAATACTCCCAATACTTTACTAAATAAAGCCTTTTCTAAGCGAGAGTCATCACTTATCCCGGCTATTACCTTAAAGTCTGCGAAATATTCTTCGAGACTTTCTTTCAATGCTTAAACCTCCAATTCTTTATCTATATTGCGGGTTGCCACTATATCTACCCCGGTATCCAGTATATTTTCTATTAAGACATCTCCTATTTTAATGGGGGCTTTAACCTCTGTTTTGGCAATGACATCCATTGCTTTAATTAAAAGAGATTTAGGTATGGGTTGGGCGGTCTTAACCGGAACCAGGGGGAATTCTCCTTTCTTTACTCTAATTGTAGAGGGGAGAATCCTGGTCGGGTTTTTATACTCATTAATGGCATATTCACGCCCGGTTGGACATTCATAACCTTCTACATTTACTATCTCATCATCTTCTACTTCAACTGTAACATGACAGCCTTTGGGGCAACCTGTGCATATTATATCATTTTTAGCCATTATTTTCACCCGCCTTTTTAACAATTGAGACTTTGATCTCTTCCATCTCATCTGTTACAAGGGCAGCTGGCAGATTGGCAGTTACCATCTCACCCGGCATGACGATCTTTTTAGGATAACTGATTATCTCTTTTTTATCAGTTGAAAATTTAACTTCTACATCTTCCATCGGCTCAGTGACCCTCATAAATACTTTAATAAATTTTTTATCACCAAAAGTATATTCAATGGACTGGGGTACCGTATAGGTCACATTTTCAGCCGGAGTTATCTCTATTTTTTGGGATCTTTTTTCCAGATTGTTATTGATATAATCAGCCGCAGCCTTACCGGCAATTTCAGCTTCTTCTGAAACCCAGTCTACGAGGTCATGCACATGTAAGACATTACCGGCCGCATATACTCCTTCAATACTTGTTTCCCTATTTTCATTAACAAAGGTCCCGCCTGTTACGGGGTGAAGGTCCAGTCCCATCGCCTTTGATAATTCATTTTCTGGGATTAAACCAACCGATAATAGTAAAGTATCACATTCTATCCATTCCTGGGTTCCTTCAATCGGATTAAAGTCTTCATCAACCTGGGCAACTCTAACCCGTTCTAATCTTTCCTGTCCTTCAATTCTGGTTATTGTATGCTGTAATTTTAAAGGAATATCAAAATCATCTAAACACTGCACCTTGTTTCTAACCAGTCCGGAGGAAAAAGGCATGATCTCTAATACAGCCTTTACATCGGCGCCTTCTAACCTCATCCTTCTGGCCATAATAAGTCCAATGTCACCTGATCCCAGGATTATAACCTTTTCACCCGGCATATAGCCTTCGATATTTGTATAGCGCTGGGCAGTACCGGCCGAAAGAATCCCGGAGGGCCTATCACCAGGTATTCGGATATTTTCCCGGGTTCTTTCCCGACAGCCCATCGCTAAGACGATGGTCTTGCCTTTTAGTTTTAAGACACCTTTCTCCTTATTTAAGGCAGTTACCTCTTTATTTTCGTCCACATCTAAAACCATAGTTTCAGTTAATACTTCTATATTGGAGTCTGCAAGTTCATCTATAAATTCATAGGCATATTCAGGTCCGGTTAACTCTTCCCCAAAGTATTCTAACCCGAAACCATTGTGAATACACTGGGGTAAGATACCACCTATATATTCATCGCGTTCTAAAATTACTATATCTGTCAGACCGTTTTTTTCCGCTTCCAGGGCAGCAGCCATTCCAGCCGGTCCTGCCCCTATAACTACCATATTATATTCTTGCATTTACTGATCACCTACTTTACTATCGTCTTCTAAGTTTTCTAGTATCAGTTCTTTCGACCTCGCCTTTAAGATTTTAGAACCTTTACCTTTTTTAGTTACTTCCAGGGGATCTATCTTTAATTGTTTCGATAAAATATCTAGAATCCGCGGGCCGCAAAATCCAGCCTGACAGCGGCCCGAACTGGCTCTGGTCCTTCTCTTTATTGCATCTACTGTTCTAGCCGGAACCGGCCTATTGATAGCATCAATGATCTCTCCCCGGCTTACATGTTCACAGCGGCAGATAATTTCTCCATATTTTTCATCCTGTTTAACGATCTCCTGCCACTCTTCTACCCTTTTGTTCTCTTCATAATGATGATAATGAGGGTAACGTGGGTTGGTTTCTTTAAAATCGTTTTTTTTATTAAATTCAATATTATTATTTTTACTAAACTGTTCGGTCATCTCAACTACTTTATCAGCGATCGCCGGGGCTGAACTTAAGCCCGGTGATTGAATTCCAATCAAGTTAATTAAAGCTTTTTTGTTTTCGGAAAAACCGATATGAAAATCTTCACTCGGTAAAGCCGCTCTCAAACCGGAAAAAGATGTGATTACCCCGGTTTCAGGTAGGGAAGGAACCAACTTTTTAGCCCCCTTAAAGACCTCTTCTAAGCCATCGGAAGTAGTTGAAAAATCATCCTTATCATCTATTACATTGGCATTTGGTCCAATTAACAAGTTACCATGGACAGTGGGTAAAACCAGGATACCTTTCGAGGTTTCTGTCGGCATAGGGAATAGGGTATGGTTTACTATATCTCCGTGTACTTTATCGAAAAGGTGGTATTCTCCTTTTCTGGGGTGTATCTCAAATTGATCACCGGCCATTTTAGCTATCCTATCAGAATATAGTCCAGCCGCATTGATCACTAGATCTGCCTTAAATTCACCCCTATTGGTAAGTACACCTTTAACTTCATCATCTTCTATAATTAAGTCTTTAACTTGTGTATCTAATAATACTTCGCCCCCATTTCGGACAGCATTATCAGCATAACCAATCGTCAATTCATAGGGTGAGATTATGCCGGCGGTCGGGGCATATAGGGCATATTTAGCTTCTTTATTTATGTTCGGTTCTTTTGCAAGGATTTCTTCCCGCTCGATAATCTTTAAGCCTTCAATCCCATTTTTTACTCCGTTGGCCTTTTTCTCTTTTAATTTCTTTAAATCATCTTCATCAAAACCAACCACTAAAGACCCATTTCTTTCAAAGGGAACCTTGAGGTCTTCACATAATTTATCGAAAGAGGGATTGGATTTAACATTCATTACTCCTTTTAAGGTATCAAAGTCTGCATTGTATCCGGCGTGTATAATACCAGAATTTGCTTTACTGGTCCCATCGGCAACATCTGGTTCTTTCTCAATTAATAGTAGCTCAACATCATATCTTGTTAATTCTCTGGCAATAGCAGAGCCGATCACACCTGCTCCAATTACAATTATTTGCATAGTACCATCTCCCATCTAAGAGTTTACTTCTTCTAATAATTTTAACGCTTCCAACGGATAGTCTGTTATGATTCCATCCACATCAATATAAATCAGCTTTTGCATATCAGCCATATCATTAACGGTAAAGGTATTGACCTTCACATTTTTCTTATGACAACTATCTATGATTTCCTTATCCAGTAATTTATAATATAGGTGCAAGTAGTCACAGCCCAAATTCTTGGCATACTGCCAGGGTTTATGTAATCGTGCAAATAGTAAGGCGGCTGTTTTTAGCTTGTTATCTATATCTTTGATGATTTTTAAAGAGTCATGGTTAAAGGAAGAGATTAAAACTTTATCTAATAAATATTTTTCTTTTATTATCTCAACTATTTTCTTCTCAATACCCTGGTTTATACCATAGCCTTTTTTGATCTCTATATTAATTAGATCCATATTTTGAACTATATCTAGTGTTTCTTCCAGGGTAAGTATTGATTGATCTTTAAATCTTTTTGCGAAATAACTACCAAAATCAAATTGTTTTAGTTCTTTTAAAGTATAATCTTTAACATAACCACTTTGATTGGAAGTCCTATCTATCTTTTCATCATGGATAACTACTACCTCTTTATCGGCAGTTAGGTGTACATCAAATTCTACCCCATCCGCCTTATCTTCAACTGCCTGTCGGAAGGAAGTTTTAGTATTTTCGGGTGCTTTATTCGAAGAGCCCCGGTGAGCAATGATCTTTGTTTCCAATCTACATCCCTCCCTAGAACATATTTCCAATTTCAACAACAGAGTCCAGGACAAGATCAGGTTGTACCTGAGCATCTTTGAGATCTTCCTGTTTAGTTTCACCGGATAAGACTAATATACTGTTTATACCGCTCTGGTTGGCCATCTTAATGTCGGTATAGAGGCGGTCCCCCACCATACTTATTTTATCTTTATCTATATTATATTTGTTGGAAATATAATTTACCATCAATTTAGACGGCTTTCCGACCACTACCGGTTCTTGGCCGGTCGAAGTCTTTAATAGATTAATTATAGAACCACAGTCCGGCATAGATCTACCTCCTTCTAAAGGACAGACTTTGTCCGGATTGGTGGCATAATATTTAACACCCTGGTTAATAAGGTAATGAGCATCCCATAACTTTTTGTAGGTTAAGGTTGTATCAAAGCCTATTACCAAAAAGTCCACATTTTTATCTCTATCTTTTATCAAATTGAAGCCATAATCCTTAAAAACTTTTTCCAATGAAGGAGTACCTACTACATATACATTGTCTTCCTTGTGGGCTTTAATGCCTTTAAGGTAATCGGCCGTTACCTCTCCCGCGTTTACAATATCATCTGTTGTAGCATTAATACCCAGTTTGTTTAATTTCTCCTTATAATCCTTAGAATTTTTAGATGAATTATTTGTTAAAAAGATATATTGTTTGCTTTCTTTTTTTAACTTGGCTATAAAGTCAAGCACGCCCTCTATTAGATTATTTCCTAGGTATATGGTACCATCCATATCAAATATAAATAACTTTGTGTCCTTAATCTTATCCATATAATACAGTCCCCTTATTTATTATTATAATAGTATTTAACTTTTTAAATCCAAAAAATAAATTGAAGAAAAGCTTGAGTTTTTAATATAATACCATATCACATTAATTAGATTCTCCTTTTAATCGCTGCAACCGAAGCCCTTTCACTTATTGTCTCGGCCCGATCGGAAATCTCAGTGATCTGTTCTACAAAATATCGCAAATGTGTTTTTTGGCTGAAGTACTTTAAATTACTATCCTCAAAAACTTTTCTTTTTACGCTCTCTTCTATCTTGTCTGCTTCATGCTCGTAGAAATGTACTTTATTGGCATATTCATTGACCATTGAAATATTTTTAAAATATGCTCTTATACATTTTATCAATACATCCACAGAATCACTTACCATATCAACCAGTTCAGAAATATCTTCGTTCAAACTGTCAGGTATAGTGGGCCTTTCAATTGAAAACTGTACTAAAAGTTTTTTTATATGGTCGACAATATTATCGATGTTTTCTAATAAGGCTAATACATCGCCTCTTGCTTCCGGAATTAACATATATTTATATAATTTATACTTTATATCTTTTTGAAAATCATCTGCTGAATTTTCAAGCTTATTTATTTCATCCAAAGAGTCTTCAAATGCTTCGATATTACCCTTTAAATAATTTTTGCAATTTCGTTTAAAAACCATATTAGAGTTACTCACTACTTCTAGATACTTATTAATATCATTTTGTAATTCCTGTGCATGGTTTGAAAATAGATTTTTTAACATAAGCTACTCTACCCCTTTATTCAAAAATAAAAAACCTATTTAATGTTAAATCTACCCATAGATATCCTATGGAAATACATTAAATAGGTTCTCTTTTCTCTAACCCCAAATATTTAATTTTTTAACTTGCTACTTAATAAATTCTTTTTAATTAAATAGATCACCTTTTAATATACTATTTAAATTTACTACAATTTTCTAAATATAATATTCTATACTAAATAAATATTTCCTTCTTTTAATCCAGAATTATTCTTCTGACCAGTAGAGGGCAGTATCGATAGCTTTTAACCAGCCCTCATAACGTTTGTTCCTTTCGGCTTCTTCCATCTTGGGACTAAATACCTTTTCTACTTTCCTTTTTTTCATAAGGTCATCAAGATCGTTCCAGAAATTAGTAGCTAAGCCGGCTAAATAAGCTGCCCCAGTTACTGTAGTTTCTGTATTAACAGGTCTCTCGGCTTTTGTATTAGTCATATCAGCTAAGAACTGCATCAATAAATTGTTGGCCGAGGCACCCCCATCAACCTTTACTTCTTTTAACTTCAAACCGGAATCTTCCAGCATAGCCTGAATTAAATCCTTGCTTTGATAGACTAAGGCTTCTAGGGTGGCACGAATAATATGGTTCTTGCTGCTGCCTCTAGTTAAACCGACTATAGTTCCTCGTACTTCCGGGTTCCAATAAGGTGCCCCAAGACCGGTAAAGGCCGGTACGAAATATACACCATCAGAACTTTCTACCTTGCCGGCAAAATATTCGGAATCAGGTGCTTCATTTAAGAGAAATAGTTCATCTCTTAACCACTGGATGGCAGAACCTGCGTTAAATATACTACCTTCTAAGGCATAAGTTATTTCCCCGTCACACCCCCAGGCGATAGTTGTTAATAAACCATTCTCAGAATAGACAGGTTCATTACCAGTGTTCATTAAAAGAAAAGCACCTGTTCCAAATGTTATTTTTGTCATTCCTTCTTCATAGCAGCCCTGGGCAAAGGTGGCTGCCTGTTGGTCCCCTGCAATACCGGCGATCGGAATATGCTGTCCAAAAAATACATTTTTGTCTGTATAACCATATATTTCACTCGATGATTTAACATCTGGTAAAATATAGGAGGGAACATCCAAAATGTCTAAGAGTTCCTGATCCCATTTAAGATCGTGAATATTATATAACAAGGTTCTGGAAGCATTGGTATAATCAGTTACATGAACTTTCCCATCCGTTAATTTCCAGATTAAATAAGTGTCGATTGTACCAAATAATATCTTATTCTCTTCTGCTTTCTTTCTAGCGCCTTCTACATTATCAAGTATCCACTTAATTTTTGTACCGGAAAAGTAAGGGTCTAAGAGCAGGCCTGTTTTATCTCTAAAAAGTTCTTCATAACCTTCTTCTTTTAAATTTTTACAGATATCTGATGTCCTTCTACACTGCCAGACGATCGCATTATAGAGAGGTTCTCCTGTGTTTTTATCCCAAACAACGGTGGTTTCTCTTTGATTTGTAATCCCGATTGAATCTATATCATATGGTTTAATCTCACTTTTTTTAATTACATTATTGATAACACCGATAGTTGAATTCCAAATTTCTTCCGGGTCATGTTCAACCCAGCCTGGTTTGGGATAATACTGAGTAAATTCTTTTTGAGCCTTTTCTACTATATCACCATTTTTATCATATAATAGGGCCCTGGTAGAAGTTGTGCCCTGATCAATTGCAAGAATATACTTAGACAAGGTAAGTTCCCTCCTATTTTCTTTTTTATTAATTATCTACTTTTTAAAGTTGCATAAATACAGCTTTCGACGACATTAATATCATTTTCAGCTGCAAATTCTCTAATTTCATCACTGCGAGTACCGGGTTGTAACCAGACATTTTTTATACCCAGTTTTTTAATTTCCTTCATCACGTGTTTACCTATCTGGGGGTTAACTACCATATCAACGACATCAACTGGTTCTTCAATATCAGCTAATTTATCATATACTTTAATACCATCAATTTCATCTAAAGATGGGTTGATAGGAAACACTTTATATCCATGTTCATCTAGAGTTTTTACAATCTTATAACCGTATTTTTCTACTTTATCAGTTGCACCGACTACGGCCCAATTATTCATTTCTAAGGTATCTTGTTTTACACTCATTGTTAACACTCCTTCTTTATTTATTAAGATTTTCGGCTAAATAAGCCCTTAATACATAAGGCTTAATAGCACCTTTC
>CAZGMM010000030.1:0-16296 GCA_964526845.1 uncultured Halanaerobiales bacterium
TTTGTTACAAAACAAAATGTCTTTTTATTGGCCAGGCTTTCCATCTTATTCAAGTAACTTTTCATACCGGTTGAAAGAGAAAAAGCCTGCACCGGAGAAGCAAAAACATAACCATCATATTGTTTCAAATCAGGTAGGTTTTTATATTCTATATCTTTTGCTCCCGGATTTACATTATCTTTATCAACCGGCTCTAGCTTTTCAATATTCACTTCATGTCCTTTTTCAGCCAGTTCTTTTTGCAGCCTTTCAACCACAGAATAAGTGTTGCCCGTTTGGGAATATACAACAAGTCCAATCTTCATAACAATTATCCTCCTTTTGTTTTCTTAAATATCTAATACCCGGGTTGAGTCGATCACCATCTTTTCTTCAAAATTTAAAGATAAAGCCAAATTATGAGATGCCGAGTTGAGTGCATTATGCCTGTAAACATTAATACGATCGAGCTCAAGTCCATAACCAGCTAGTCTTGAGATTATAGCCCTGCCTATACCCTTTTTTCTATATTCAGGCTGGACTACCACCCCTATATCAGCTAATCCGTTCCCCCAAAACCAATAACTTGCTGCAGCAGTTATTCTTTTCCCATCAAAACAGCCAATTACAATGGGGTCTGCAAAACTAACCTGTCCTTCCTCTAGATCCTCTTGTGGACATTCTTCTTTGAATTCGAGAAAAGCCTTTTTATCTTTTTCACCCAATTTTCTTATCTCAAAATTTCGGGGAGATTCTACTTCAAGATAATTATTTGGATTTAAACCAAGACAGATTGTTTTATCTTCATCTTGAAAATTATTATAATCTGTTAATTCTTGCAAAGCAACCATTGAAAGACTGCTATCTGCTTTCTCAGTATCTATTATATTTTTAATATGCTTATAGATAGGAGTTGCTGCAAAGATTATTGAATTAAAAGGAGTCTGATAAATCGAAACTCGCTTCTCTTTATCATATTCTTTGTTCTCAATTATATTTAATTTATCAGGCTCTATTTCATTATCATAATAATTAAATAGTCTTTTAAAAAATACTTTTTCAAATTTATTTAAATTATCGAATTTCATAATATTTTTCCTCTCTTTTAACCACCGGGGCTTATCATATTAAAGGCCATGAATGAGAATATTAAAATATCCAAAATCATATGGATGAAGAAAGCCCAGAAAAACCCTCTTGTTTCTAGCATGCTTTTTCCTAATATATAGCCTAAAAAGGTGGCCATTAGAACTCCAACTATTCCATAAGGCACTCCATAAAAATGTCCTAAACCAAAAAAGAGTGAAGACAGATATAAGGAATGATTGCTTCCTATCTTATCTTCTAACACACTTATTAAGGCTGCTCTATATCCTAATTCTTCATAGAAGGAATTGATAGCCGCAAACATTATGATGAGCGGAAAGATAGGGATTATACTTATTAATTTATCCAGAGATGGAATACCTCCTGCAACTATTAAAAAAATTAAGGTGCCTAAACTTAAATATATAGCAAAAGTAAAACCAAATTTCTTCCAATTAGAAGGCTCAGTTAAGATGAATTTAATAGGCTTGACCTCTGCAGCAATATCTCCCTTGGCAATGAAAAAATTCCTGGGGCTCTTTTTGAAATATAAAAGTACCACAAATATTAATAGAGCAGCTGCTAATCTTAATAGCTGCCCTTTCATTAACATGAGGATGAAATTATTAGAAATACCACTGAATATATTATTCCATACAGATAAGTCCTGAATAATATTAGTTAACCACTGAGTACCCATCAATAATAAAATCATAAAAACAAATAATTTTAATTTTTTTACTTTATTTATGAAAAAAATTGTTCCTAGTATGACTGCAAACAAGATAGTTTGAGTTTGTAATAACCAGTCAGGATCTATATTGAATATCTCTCTTAAAATAATTAAAGGTAAAGTAGATCCAATTAGCATTAATAGATATGCTATTATAACAATATTATTATTTTTTGCTGGCTTTTTCATTACTTTCACCTTTTCTTTTATTTGCTTTTAATCCTATAACACATTGGTATAAAAATTATGCCGTCTTTTTCCTGTTTGGTGTTAACTTTTTTAAAACCTAATTTTTTATATATCTTCTCTGCATACAGCGAAGAATTAACTGCTATTTCCTCTATTTCAGGATTGTATTGTTTGCAAAGCTCGCTTGCTTTATTAAAAAGGTTTTTGGCAATACCTTGACAATGGTAATTTTTGTGAACGAATAATAGAGAAATGTGATTATAATCCCTTAACTCAATTATTCCTGTTATCACATCATTATCTTTTGCAATTAAAAATTCATGATTCTTTTTATTATATCTTTCCCTTAAATTATTGGGGGCAATATAAACCAAAAAAGTATCTTTGCCTTCCTGATTATAATCAATCCCTATAAATTCCTTAAACAGTTCTTTAATCAAATTTGAAACCTCTTTAACCTCGCTTTTTTTCATATATTCATATTGTATTTTTCCCATCTTCTTCAATCCTTTTTGAATTAATAGAAAAACTCAGGTTCTTTTCTCTGTGATCCCCTAAATTTCAAGAAGTTTTTGGCAATTAATTTTTTCTTGATATCTATACTTCTAGCCTTTTGGGGACACTTTTTAACACAAGCAAAGCATCTGATACAATTTTCTTCAGTTACAGTAAAATTAGTATTATTAATTGCATTTACCGGACAGATCTCATAACATATGCCGCATTCATTACATTTTGTTTTCTGGACTGAAGGTATATCTGCAAACATATTGATGCTGCCCTGAGGTAGTATTTTTGAAACCAGCGGTAAACTACCATCGACCTTAATCTCTTCCATATTAACTTTATGATCAAAATGATAGATCTTATTGGCCATATTGCGCCCAAAGATCTCTGCTTTCATTAAGTCATCACTATCAGGTCTTTTATCCGCTATTTTAAGCTCCGGATTAGAGAAAGAATGTTCCCCAATAAAAGCAGCTGAACCTAGAATATTTAACCCATTATTTCTCAATATTTCATTCAACTGATCTAAGGTTATACCATAACCGATATTGCCATAAACAGCTGTAGTTACGGCAAGCTGATTATTCCCTTTAATATTTTTTAGAGCTGGTTTTAATAATTCAGGCAGCTGTTCTTCATACACTGGTACCCCTATCAATAATAAATCATCTTTATTCAGTTTTAGTTTGAAGTTATCTCTTATCTGGGGCTTAGTTAAATCATATTCTACCTTATTATCAATATCCAATCCTTTTGATATTTCTTTAATAATATTTTTAGTTGAATCTGTTGGAGAAAAATAGACCTGAATTACTCTCTTCACTTCCATTATACCACTCCCTGTAGAAAAAGTGATAATATTTTACAATTTTTAACTTAAAATTAACTGAAAAAACGAATAGCCAAGCTTCAAACCGAAAAATATTAAGACTGCTCCACAAATTATATTGATAGCTCTTATCACTTTATTATTTAACTTATCATTTAACAATAGAGTTATTGATGAAATAGAAGTGAACCATAAAAAGGAAGCAGTGCAGAAACCCAAAATAAAATATATGACAGTATTAGGCGGCAGTGAAGCATGAAATCCTCCTAATAATAAAGAACCATCAATTATTGCCTGGGGATTAAGCCAGGTTACAACAAAACAGGTTAAAAAGATCTGAAATAATGAATTATTTCTCTTTTCAATACTGTTATCTATCTCTCCCGCCTCTCTTATTAATTTCAATCCAATTAACACAACTAATATAGAACCGATTAATAAGATGGAGCTTTTTAAGGAAGGTATATTCTTCAATAAAATACCTATCCCAAAAAAGCAGGCCAGTGCTAGTAGAATATCAAAGAAAATAGTAAACAATGCTACCTGATAAGTTCTTTTCTTGTTACCACCTAAAGCCGTATTTATGACATAAAGATTCTGCATACCGATCGGTGCTACATATGCTAATCCTAATAATAAGCCCTGTGTTAAATATTTGTACATCGTTAACTCTCCAATTATTAATATTTAGTTGCTATTATCTTATCAATTATTTTGATTATAAAAATCATCATCAAAAAATATTACCTCTTCTAAACTTTTCTTGGCTGTTCTTTTTCTTTCTTTTTTAGGATAACCAAAAGCAATTATTTCAGACGGTAGATAATTATCCGGTAAGTCTAATAAATCAGCTAATTCTGCCACCTTAAAATATGAAATCCAGGTCGAACCGATACCCTGTTCTGTGGCAGCTAGCACCATATGAGTTCCGGGTATTTTAGTTTGGTGTTCCTCTAAATTCAATTTAGAATACATTTCCTTATCTAAATTCTTTATTTTTTCTTTGATTTCAGGAAATCTACTCATCTGAATATCGCGACCACTTTCTCGGTCACTGACAATCCTGGTACACAAAACAACTAATAATTGGGCACTTTCAATCCATTTTTGATGATAAGCAATATTAGCTATATCCTTTATTAAATCTTTATCCTGAATAACGCCAAACTTCCAGAGCTGTTCATTACCCCCGGAAGGAGATAAACGGCCGGCTTCTAAGATATAATTAATCTCTTCATCGGTGATTTCTTCATCTGAAAATTTGCGGACACTTTTCCGTTGCTTTAAAATGTCTAAAAGCACAAATAATCACTCCAAATTATTTTAAAAGATTAAAATGATTTTCTATAATGTTTAGATTGGTCTCAATGGTATTAGTACCATCGACCTCTATTACTTTATAACCAAATGTTTTTGCCTGTTCTTTTACCATCTGAGCAAAAATGTGATCCCTTTCCATCCAATTTTCAAAAGCTTTTTTAGGTTGTGAACATTCATTTAAAATATGATCTTTAAAGCTTCTTTTAGTATAATGCTTTATCTGAAATTCTTTTTCAGGAACCATATATAGTACTCTATTATTATCAATCGGTAAATCATTGATAAGTTCTGGTAAAAGGGCTGCTCTTTCTATAATCAACTTATCATTTTTATCATATTTTTTTAAACCATCAATAACAAACCCAAACTTCTCCCGGTAAAATTCAAACTCCTCTTCTGCCTGAAAGTAGGGATCCCTCATCCAAATTTCATCCCAGCTCATCTGTTTATACTTAAACATAATGGGATGTTTATTTTTGTCAGCCATCTCAATGTGTTTAAATTCATAATCATCTATTTTATAATATTTCAAACCAAATCTTTGCTTAAGTATTTCAGCTGTAGTGCTTTTCCCACTGCAGGGAGAGCCCCCAATAAAATATGAGTTTTTAATTAGATTTTGTATCTTGTTATCCACTTAGATCACCTTTGATATATTATTTTTTAGTCAGAAAGGTTGCCCGGTTGGATCCGTTGGTAAACTCTTTCCTTTTCTCAAGATCTGAATATATCTTGATTATTTCAAAGTCTGTATCTTTTAACCAATTTTCAACTTCTGAGGCTGAAACAGGGTGTTTTTGTTGGTCTAAACTTTTAATATCTTTTTTGCCGTCTGGATAGTTGATTTCAATCTTACGCTCAGCTTTCCAGATTCTTTTTTCTCTATTTACATAGGTAGTTTTATATGTTCCTTTAAATTCGATTCCATGCTGGCAGATACCGTTTGGGAATATCTCCTTTTCCCTACCTATTTCACACCAGGACTCATCTAACTTGCCTTCCATGTTATCATTATCGATGAATAATAGACCGTCTTCTTTTAAAGAATTATAGGCTTTCTGGATAACCTTCGCTTGCTGAACGGGAGTTGCTAATTCAAAAAGGCAGTTGCAGCCTAATATTAACAAATCAAAGTTTTTCGGCCATTCATACTCTAGAATATCAGCCTGGATTAGATTTATATTTTCTTTAACTCCTTTTTCTTTATTATTAATCTTCTTCTTAAGGCTATCAAGCATGTTAAAAGAAAGATCCATACCGACAACTTGATAACCCGCTTCAGCTAAAGGGATTAAGATTCGACCATTCCCGCAGAATGGTTCTAATATTCTATCAATATTTTTCTCCTTGATATAGTCTAAGATAAATTCTATATCATGGGTTTCATCCTCAATTTGATTATAAATTTCAATCACATGTTCATTTATATCATATATTAAATTGGATTTGTTTTTAGACATTATTATAACTCCTTAACTTTAACACTATTCTTAAGTATTTTGCTTCTTTTTGGTATTGAATATATGAAATAAAGAGATTCCTAATCTAATAGCCTGTACTAAAATAGCAATGATTAATAGTGTGGTATAATCCGGGACATAGGCCAACATGATTTTTAAATCTAAAGCTAAACCTAGAATGTTTCTTAAGATATATGATAAGCCGAGAGTTAGAAACAATAATAATGCTACTGATTTTATGCTCTCCTTTATCCATACTTTTTTCTTTTTTTCTTGATAAAATAGATTTTTAGTATTCCATAAATCTTTTGCTGTTAATATTAAGAGCACTACGGAAAATATCCGAATAACCCAAATAGAAGGGAAATAATTAAATGAGCTTTCTCCCAGCGCTGCTTTCAGCATATTACCATTGATTCTATTATAAACATTAACAAAGTTATGTATAAGGTGGTTTTTATTCATGATATAAAGATATCCGCTATTTGCGGTCGGAATTACGGCCAAATATGAGCTAAAGCCGGGCACTGCCCCACTGTGTTCAACTACCGTTTGTCCTTCAACTTCTCTAATATGCCAGCCCATCCCATAGGTGCTATTACCAGCGGTGGTTCTCATTATATTAATTGATTCTTCTGAAATTATACTTTCATCAGGATTAATTAAAAACTCCAAATATCTATACATGTCTTCTAAATTGGATAAAATATAGCCGGAAGGGATATCATAACGGGGCACAGACTGTTCAATACTTTTAGAAAAACCAAAAATATTGGTATATCCATAGACATCTTTATCTCTAATAGCCTGAATATTAGCAGTAGTATTGATCATACCAATGGGACTAAAAACATTATCCTCCATATACTCAGCATATGAACTGCCTGTAACTTCTTCTATTAATAAACCTAATATATTATAATGGTCATTAAGATAGTTAAATTCATCCCTATTCCCACTAGCCTGCATCTCTGCCAATTCTTTTACCCTCTCTTTTAGAGTAAAATCATAATCTGAACTGGAAATACTATCTTTTCTTGCTAAACCCGTAGTCTGGTTTAATAAATCTCTAACAGTAATTTCTTCAGATAACTTCGGGCTGGCCACTTTAAAATATGGTATGTATTTTTCAACAGGCTCATCTAAACCAATGAGATTATCTTCCACAAGCTGCATCACAGCCAGGGCTGTCAGTGATTTGGAAACTGAACCGATGAACATAGGGGTTTTGCTATTTAATCTATTACCTTGTCCGTTAACTCCCTTGGTATCATAATATACTTCTTCGCCATCCTTGATAATTCCAACTGCTATACCTGGGATTCCTATATCATCCATATGCCGGTCTATCATCGCAGTAATTTGATCTTTCTCAACTGCTTTTAAATAACTGCTTTGTAAAAATACTATCCCCATTATTATAACTAGTACTATGGCAAATTTATTATAGTGAGTATATTTAATATTAATCTCCTCCTGAAAATTATATTAACCATATTAAGATTAAACCTTAACCAAAAATTATTTTAGCCATTTAATTCCAAATTAAATTCTTTATATTTAGTTTTAAAGCTTTTTTCCATACCATCTTTTAAAAAATAGTTATAAATTTCCTGTCCCCATTTAATATAATTATCATTATAATTATTATTTAAACTATCAATAATTTTATTTGCATATATTTCTCCCAATAAATAATTTTGAATATAAACAGGGTCAATATATCTGAAAGAATCAAGTGCCCATATTTCCTTTTTATTAGGCTGCATGTTAAGTAAAGATTGGTATTTTAAAAATAATTCCTCAGCCTGATCAGGCTTCTTCCAGAGTTCCATCTCAAATAAGAAGCTAATACTACATCGGATGGTTTCTAAAAACTTTACCTCTTCAGCGATCTTTTCTTCTTTTTTATTCATGCATGATTTGATCCCGATATTTTCAAAAATGATTGCAACTGCTTCATCATGAAAGGGAGTATAAATATTATAAATCCCCTCCCCATTTGCAGTGGCATAATTTATAGCATGCCCACACTCATGGAAAAACACCCGTCCGGTCATGGGTGAAGTTATCGGTTTAGATAGAATCCTAATATCATCCGGAATCGAGATGTTGAAGGTCATACCTGATATACCATCTTTTTTAGTTTTAAATTTGATATCCTTACTATTAATATTTAAATCTAGTTTTTTTAACAAACAATTAAAGTGATAAGAGGGCTCTTGTCTATCAATACTTCCTATATTCCTTAATCTCTCAAACCAATTTTCCCAGGTTAAATCATATTCATTTATTAAATCATTTGCCTTATTAATATTATTTTCTAAATATTTTTTTATTGTTTTTATAACAGTTTCTTTATCCAATTCTTCATAATAAAAATTAAAATCTGGATAAGAATTAAAACCCCAATTTCTTGCCTTTTTATTTCTCAATTTCATTAACTGAATTACATCTTCTTTTTTTCTTTTAGCAATTTTTATTTTATAATCAACAACATTTTTATCTAACTTATTGTTATAATTTTCATTATTATCCAATTTATTTTTTAGGACAGCTATTTCAGGATCATTTTCTATCATCAATTTATAATATAAACGCTCAAAAATTTCTTTTTTCCGTCCTTTAAAAAAATTGGGGGAATCAATGTTTTTTAATAGATTATATATAGATTGATCTACTTCATTTAAATCTCTATCTTGACCTAAAGCATAATTATCCCAAAGAAATAATTTTTGTTTGCCTAATAATTCAACTAACTTTTTTTCAAGCTCTTTCTCTTCCATAAAATCTCCTCATTGTCTATCATATTAAAACAACGTTATATTCAGTAACATGTAAGTATTTATTAAAATACTATATCTTTAAGTGCTAACAAACTTTCAATATTATAATCACTTTCCTCATATTTGCTGCCCGTTGGGTTAAAATAGCAGGCAGTAATACCTGCATTATGGGCAGCATCAACGTCTATTTCCCTGTCCCCTACCGCTAAAGTATTTTCTCTGGTTAAGTTATACTTATCGATTAAATACAGAAAAGCAGCTGGATCGGGCTTACGGGGGAATTCATCATCCCTGGAAATCAATTCTTTAAAATATTCCCTCATATTATATTTCTCCAACAATCTTTTTAAGGTCATCTCACCCCGGTGGGTAACTAATAAATTTAGTCCACCTCTTTCCTTGACCAGATCACAGATCTCTTTAGCACCCTTATAAGGAGGTTCTTCAATCGGGGCCCCATTGCTCATATATTCCGCGTGAAAGGATTCAATTAATGACTCCTTATCCGTGTTTATATCCTCAGATAAATTTTCAGCACAGAATTTGAGGGAAAACTTGCTCCACTCCAGGACCTTTTCATATTGAAAATCTTTTTCATATTTTTCTTTCATTATTTTTAAAAAAGTATGAGCTACACCGGGATAGGTATTAAATAATGTACCATCAAAATCCCAAATAATATGTTTATACATATAATAGACCCTCACTTATATAAGTTTTTGTAGAACTTTTTCATTGTTTTCTTCGACAGTAACTTCCGTATATGCACCATTAATAAATGTTAACTGAGGTGGTTTATGACCTAAATCTACATCATAGACTATAGGTATATCTAATTCATTTTTAATTGATGATAAGGCATCAACATAGGTATATCCTTTAAGAGCATTATAACCTGCAACGCGCCCGTATAAAAGGCCATTACAGTTTTCGAACCAACCGTTCATCTGCATCTGCCAGAGGGTTCTCCTAACATCGGTTGAATCCATCTCGCAGTTTTCAAAATACCAGATAAAACCGTCTTCTTTATATTGATTAATAAATTCCCTCACCTTATCATAAGGAGTTCCGATCAGTTTGCAGATTACATCGAGATTGCCCCCGATCAGACGCCCCACAAACTGTGCTTGAGTATCTTCTCCTAGGACTTTCCAATCTACTTCTTCTGTCAAATTATAGGGCGGGAAAGTATCCTCAGTTACTTCCGACCATTCCTCTTGATAATATTCTAAACTTTCCTGTACAAATGAAGCTCCCTTCTCTTTCTGCAATAATTTTAAACTCTCTAAAACTGATTCATCCACCGGATTATTTCCAAAGTCTAAAAAGTTAGGTCCATGGGCAGTTGCTATATTTGAATTTAAAGTAAGAGTAAATAAAAGGGTACTTGTATCAGAAAAACCTAAAATCCATTTTGGCTCAGCCTGTTTTAGTTTTTTTAAATCCAAGTAAGGTAACATTTCCATCAAGAACTCTCCACCCCAGGGCGGTATGATTGCCTTTACTTTCTTATTAAAATAAAGTTCATTGAATTCTTTGGCTCTTACCTTGGCCGGAGCGCTAACCAAATTATCATTATTTTTTCTGACTGATTCAGTTTCAATTACATTAAATCCAAGTTCCTTAAACTTATTTATAGCACTGTCTAGTTTATTAGAAAAAACTCCCGGAGCACCACTGGAAGGTGCTGTTACTCCAATTATATCTCCTTTTTTAAGTGGTTTTGGATATTTGATCATATCTATACAGTTACCCCCTTTAATTTAAATTCTGAATGGAACAATATTAATATGCTGCAGAGCCTTCTACTTGTACTAAAATATCATCTTCTACAAATTCTGATGTTATGACAGCCCGCACAGGATAACTTCCTTCATTAAAATGCTTTTTCCAAACTTTATGCATAGTTGCAAAATCATCAATATCTCGCAAAATTACAGTTAGTTTTAAAACATTATTTAACGTTAATTCAATATTACTCAAAGCATTTTCTAAATTCTTTAAAGTTTGATCGAATTGTTCTTCAAAAGTTTCTAATACTTCTCCTTCGTCATTTACATATCCACCAAAATGTCCGATCTGTACTATACCATTACTAATAGAAAAAGTTGAAAGGTCATATTCATCATAAGGTGGTATCACTACTCTTTCGATCATTTAAAAAATCCTCCTATTAAAGATATATTTAGAATTTTAAAGCTGCTTTTACAGCCAGCCAGAATATATTTTCTCTAATTGATTTTCTTTTAGCCCAATTTCTTTTATCCCAGAACTCGCCACTCACATCATCTCCACCATAAAGAATCTGAGCAAACTCTAAATCTCTGAACTCAGCTACCGCAAAAAAGGCAGCACTTTCCATTTCTACCGTTAAACAACCCTCATCTCTTCTTAAATTAACTTTCTTTTGTGTTTCTCTGTAAAAGGAAGACGTAGTCCAGGTCTTGCCCAGTACATAATCAATATCTTGACTGGTTAAAGTCTTTTCTAAAATGCTTAAAGCTTTTCTAGTTGGTTTTAATTCTCGGCCCGGTTCAACATAATGATAAGAAACACCTTCATCCCTGATAGCGGAATTGGGTATAATTAAGTTACCTACCGCAATGTCTTTTTTGAGGACACCTGCCCCACCACAGGCAATAAAGTTTTTGCCACCCAGAGCAGCAACTTCTTCGATCATTCCAGCTGCCAGAGGAGCACCAATCCCGGGATGGAACACAGTTATATTTTGACTATCTTCTAATTTAAGTTCATAGACAGGCATTCGGCCCATCTCGGTCTCGATAGCTGCCAGTTTGTCTAAACGATTTTCTTCTTTTAACTTTGTTATTACCTCCTGGAAAAAGCAGACCACACAGCTGGCCGGCATCTCTATTTCTTTTATATGATCACCAGGTTCAATAACAGCTCTTTTGGTAGGGTCAAATTCTAGAATGGGAAATTCTTTTTTCTGCAATTGTTAAACACTCCTTGTTTTATTCAATATCCAATAAATAATTATTTTTCTATCCTGTTAAAATTATCTAAAACCTTTAAAGCATGAACGGTTAAAACTCCCTTCCATTCATTATAGGCACGCTTTAAACCTTCGGTATAAAAGCTTTTCCCCCAGGGCGGATTAATAACTGTATTCTCTTCGATTAAATCGATATATAAATCCAGATTCTTTTCAATTTTTTCTTTTTCTATATCAAAAAATTCATCAGATGGGCTGGTGATAAAGTTCAATGGTAAAGGTACATATTCCCTCCATTTATCTACATCATATTCAATAACATCTGAAATAGCATTAGATAATGGTTCATACATTTCTTGCTTTTCATCCTTAGGTAATACTTTATATAGTTCTATATAACAGGATACCTCATTTTCTGAATTAAATTCTTTTTTATTTTTAAGTCTTTCTATGGCATGATTTACCAATTCCTTTATATCTAATTTATTAACATATGAATGGTACTTATATAAATAAGCAATGATCTCGGCCGCGGGATTACCCCAGTTTTCATCAATAACCGTCATTCCCTTTTCCTCGTCAAAATGCCACCAGGGAGTATGGGGATAATCATTAACAACTTCAGTTAAGGCGTACCAGCCGTGCCTATTTTCGTCAAAGCTGGATTCAAAGTATTTGACCGCTCTCCTTAACATCATCTTCGATTTTTTAGAACTATCAAAGTCCTTTAATATTCTTACCCCGATTGAAGTTGCCATGGGTGAAGAGTCCGGCATTCGAAAGTCGGATTCGAGTCCCTGACCAAAACCGCCATCCTGATTTTGATATAATTTTAAGGCATTTACAACTTCCTTTGGCTTGTCATCTTTAAAATAATATTCAAATAATTTTTTCTCTAAAAGCCGACAGTGTTCTTTTAAGTATTCATCAATCATAGATAGATACTTCTTATCAAGCTTTTTCACTTTAAACATCCTCTCTATAAAATTATTTTCCTTCTTTCCATTCGGCTGCTAACATGCCATATTGAATATGAGTTACAAAATGATCATAGAGCCATTCTGCCTCTCTAATTGTACCTTCCTGAACAAATCCTAACCTCTCCGGTATAGACCTGCTCCTCACATTGCCCTCAGCACAACTGATTTCAACTTTATTTAAATCATAATTTTCAAAAGCATTATCTACCAAAGCCTCACAGCATCTAGTTATGATACCGGTTCCTTGATATTCTTTACCCAGCCAGTATCCAATTGAGGTCTTTTTGTTAGACCAATCTATTCTGTGGTAACCAATAACTCCTACGAGCTTATTCTTGTACCAGATACCGGCCTGAAAGCCATTATTATCTGCAAACTGCTGGCGGGAGTTTTTAATAAAGTCGGCTGAATCAGAGGGTTCTTTAACATCTTCAACCCAGGGTAGCCACTTTTTTAGATGCTCCCGGTTTGAATCGATGAGCTTAAATAATTGATCTGTTTCATTTTTATTAAATAATTCCAAGTATAAATGATCATCAACCTTAAATTTAAACATTTTTAATCCCTCACTATTTCTAATTTCGTATTTTGAAAAAATAATAAGTGAAAAAGTTGTATTAGGAATTATCTATCTTTGTTGTATTCAGATCTAATTCCATAAACCTTGCCCCTTCAGTAGGATTATACACATAGGGTTCAATATCATAAAACCCAAATGATTCATATAAGTTTTGAGCTTTTTTAAGGGAAGGAATGGTATCTAATCTCATAAACTTATAATCAAGGCGTTTAGCTTCTTTTATTAAGATATTGACAAGCTCACGGCCAATCCCTAAACCTCTATACTCTTTTTTCACATACAGCCTTTTCATCTCGCAGATCTCTTTCGATATTTTGCGCAGGGCAATACAGCCAACCGCTTTCTCTTTCAGGTAGGCGAGTATTAATAGACCATCCGGAGGACCATATTTGCCCGGTAATTTAGTTAGCTCTTCTTCAAAATCTTGAAAATCAAGGTCGATTTCAAGTTCTTCCGCATATTCTCTAAACAATTTTTTTACATCATTGATATATTTTTTATTTACTATCTTTTTGAACTTTATTTTTTGAGTTTGGCCCTTATGCTCAACCCTCATCATACTCACCTCAATCTCTATAACTTCATAAGTTCCTTTCTTTCTTTTTCAGGAGCTTTTTCTAAAGCATATCTGAATATTACCCGGGCAAGATCATCTACATTTTCAATAAGGTATTCATATGTTTGATCCGGATAACTTAAATAAGTATACCTTAAAAGCCAACCTACTCCCTTTTTTACGTGGTATTCTTGATCATCCTTTAACCTGTTGACAACTTTCCGAACTTTATCAAAGGGGTAATTAACTTTAAAACTTCTTGTTGATTCTAATAGGGAGACCGGTGCCGCCCTTCTAACATAGGTTAACTCTGATTCTGTCCATTTTAAGACTTTTTCATAAAATTCAGGATATCTTTCTACCATAGGATTTAATACCCAATAGCAGAAAACATCACAACTGCCCCAGCTCTTTATATTATTATACAGCCAGGCTTCATAATATTGCATATATGCTTTATTATATAATTTCTTTCTTTTTATCCAAATAGTTACTAGCCAGAAGACGTGCCAATCACCTTTGTTTACTAATTCATCAAAAAGCTCAATCAGTTCTTCCTTTTTCTCAGGTAAACTTTTATATAATTTACGCTGCACCTTGTTTCTCTTTTTTGAATTTAACTTTCCTTCGATTTTATCAAACTCTTCTTGTATCTGTTTCAGCATCTATTAAGCTCCATTCTTTTTTCAACAAATCCATATACAATACATCAGAATATTGACCGGTTCTACTGTCAAAACTGCTTTCCCGCATAAGACCGATCTCTTTAAAACCTAACTTTTTATATAATTTAATTGACTTATCATTATCGGCTAAGGTGGTAAGCTCAATTCTATTTAGGTTAAGATGGTTAAACATAAATTCTAAAAAGTGGGATAAGGCATCAAAGCCGAAGCCTTTACCTCTTTCATTTATTTCACCGATCTCTATTCCAAATTCTGCACTCCGATTTCTTTTATCCCAGTTACGATAGGAAATATCTCCAATAGGCTTTAAATCTTCTTTTTTTAAGATAATAAAGGTCTTTTCATTTGGAAAAACATCTGTATTTTCTACCTGCTTTTTAACCTTTAAACGAAAAGCCTCTTCGCTTAACAGAAAACCATATTGAAATCCGCAGTAAAGATTCCCTTCTTGATTATTCCTCCACTTGTGCAGCGGTTCTTCATCTCCCAATTCTAACTGCCTTATTATTACTCTTTTTCCTTCTATCAAAAAATCCATCTCCTCTACTTATTATTAAATAAGAATTTCTTTTTTTTAAAAAACAAAAACCCTGCTGAGAGGGTTATCTATTTAAACATATAAATTTAAATTGTCTATTATAGATAATTTAAATCATTCAAAATAATCCCTTTTTAAGATTGAATATACAATTAAATCGTGATAATTATCATCTTTCACTAAAGCGTCTCTTAACACACCTTCTTTTATAAAACCATTTTTTTGTAATAGGTAAATAGAACCTTTGTTTTCTGGAATAACAGAAGCTTCTATTCTATTTAAATGAATCTCTTCAAAACCAAAGTAAAGCATCTTATTCAATACCTGAGACATTATACCCTTACCCCAGTAAGGCCTTGCTAAACGATAACTTATTTCCCCGCTTTTATTTTTTGAATCTATTTTATAAAAACCGCAGTCTCCAATTACTTTTTTATTCTCTTTATCAACTATAGCCCATCTAATTTTATTACCTTCTGCAAACCCCTGATTAACCGATTCTATCATTTCCTTGATTTCAGCCCTATTATCCATTTTGGCATCATCAGGCAGGTATTTATTAACCTCTTTATTTGTTAGATATTCTCTCATATCATCTATATCATCTTTATTTAATTTTCTAAGTATTATTTCCTCTAAATTATATTCAGGAAATGAATCTATTAAAGGAGCCATCTTTAACACCCCATAGTATTTTAATACCCTATATTTTATAAAAATCCTCTCTGATTTTTTGAGGATTAATAAAAATTTAATACTTTTTTCATTTCGACAAATCTATAGGTTCCACCATTCGTTTTTTGGTCATACTCATCAATGGCTTGGAATCCTATATTTTGATATAATTTGATTGCTCTCTCATTAAATTTAGCTACAGCTAATTTGATATAGTCTTTTGAATACGAAAAGTTATCTATTCCATGCCTAATACCTGCTTTTACAAAACTTTCTCCAAAACCTTTACCGGTTAAATCAGGCCTCAAACCAAATCCAATCCACATTATTTCATCTTTGAAATAATAAGAATAAAAACCTATTAATTGATCATTTTCATTTAAGACAGCAAATTTATTTTCCCAATTATCAGGATTTAAAAATTCTTCTAAATCTT
>CAZGMM010000030.1:16396-23358 GCA_964526845.1 uncultured Halanaerobiales bacterium
TTAATTTATCTATAAAAATATTACAGTATTCCAGACAGTCCCTATCCTCTTTACCACATAGAATATAGACTTTGATATTATGTTCTTTTAACTTTTTAAATAGTTCCTTTTCATCTTTTATTTCAGGCAGCCAGGCAGCCATTAAAACAATCCCCTTTGGCTTTATTATATCTTTTTTTACTGCTTCTGATATTATCCGGGCTCCGGCTGAAAAACCTCCTAATATTATTTTATCATTATCCACATTATAATTACTAATAAGATTAAGATAATGAACTTTTAATTCCTTTACTCCCAATTCAATGTCATCCCAAACATAGGCTTCATGAAATTCTATCTGAGAAGATTGAGGTACAGCCAGTATATAATTCTTATTTACAACTTCTTTCCAATAATCTTCTACAATTTTAATATTCTCCTGATTACCATGTAGCGTTATAAAAAGAGGAAAATTTCTCTCTGATTCTTTAGTTTCAGGTACATATACTTTTAATTTTGATTTTGTTTCTTTATGAGCTATTTTCTCTCTTTTTTCACAAGTTTCAATTATTTCTTTAAAATCATCATATTCTCTAATAGGATCTAAGTCATCATCTTCCCGTAGATATTGAGCTGCATACCAATAATCTTTCTCACAAACCGCTTCCTTGAGAAGTTCAATTGCCTTCTCAGGCTGGCCTGATTTACAGGCCAGGGTATAAAGAAAATTATATAATTGGGCCTGATTGCCTTCAACAATATCCAGGTGTTTATTTAAAAAATTATAACCCTCTTCATATTTCTCCTCAAAATAATACTTGAGTGTTTTATTTAATAACTGTATATAAGTATACTCCGACATATTATTGTCTCCTCTTTTATATTTTTATTCCCTTGCAAAAGTTTTAACCCAGGGGTAATCCTTATCATAAGCTTTAAACCCAGCTGATTTATAAAAAGCATATCTATTATCTCCATATGATTCCACATATGCAGTTTCAGCACCTAGTTCTTTTAGCCTTCTTAATCCTTCTTTGATTAATTCCCTACCTAACCCTTTTCTCGTGTAGTCAGGATGGGTACCCACCGGTTCGAACATGCCTATCTTATTCTCCTCATCAAACCAGATAACACAGGAGGATGCAAAGTTTCCATGTTGATCTTCTATAATTAGATCCAGGTAGGGCCTGTACATCGGGGCACTGGCCATCTTAACGAAGGACTCCGGTACTTCCTTGACAAAGTCATTTTCAGGATGGAAGGCTTTATTGATCACATTATATCTTTTCACAAAACTTATTTCTTCATCCATTGACCTGAACTTGTAACCGGCCGGTAGGTTTGGAGTAAAATCTTTATCTAGGGACTGTCTATTTAAATAATTGCAGTCCTCACTTTTCGTGTAGCCTCTTTTATTTAAAATCTCTTTACGATAATCATCACTTTCATTGGCCCAGATCACAACTTTTTCTTTATTCTCACTGATTGGTTTTTTAATAGCTTCTTCTGCCCATTCGATCATCTCCGGTTCTAAATCCCTATAACCGGGCCTTATTTGGAGAAAGGCATTATAAGTATCTTCGGGGTGAGAAATACCAACTATTTGTTCACCTTCTTCCCAGATTCTGATAAAGGTTTCCCAACTTTTATTGCCTCTTTCTACATAGAGAGGGTTAACAAGGTGTTCAGCATACTCCCATCGAGACGGTAACCAGCAGTGCTGATTCTTATTTTCCTGATACATTTCACTTAAAAATACCATTATTTTTTTATAATCTGAATCTCTATATAACCTGCTTGTAATCAATATATTCACCTCAGTCCTTTATATTAAAAAAATCATTTTACACTTTCTTTTGTTAAGGTCTCTCCTCCATAAACTTTTAGAAGGACTACAACAATTGCCCAGGTTACCAGGGCCGGTATTATACCCATAATAGGGTTATTTATAGTTATATCCCCCAAAACAAATGTTGTGGAAGTATTTAACAAGGCGTGTAATAGGATGGCCACAAAAATACTTTTAGTATTATTATAAAACCAGATCATGATAAAGGTTTGCCCGATAATAGCCATGCTGAAGCCTGCTAACGACAATATCATCGGCATAAAACCGGATGTTATATATAATGAAATTACATAGGGATAATGCCAGACCGCCCAGATCAAACCTAAAATCCAGCCTGTTTTCTCGGCTGCAAAAGAATTCTGAAGTTTTTCCAGGGCAAAACCCCGCCAACCCGGTTCTTCCAGTCCACTTGTTAATAATTCATAAATAAAAAATAATAATATATAATATATAGGAATACTGCTTTTAAAAAAAGAATCAATATTAATACCAATAATTAAACCTATTAATACTACTACTAAGTTTATTATGAGCGGTATTAAAAATAAATATAAATACCATTTTGCCTTTATATTAACTTTGAATATCTTTTTTATGAAACTATTCAATTCTTGCCGACCTGAATAAAGGTAAGTTACTATTAAGGAACCGACTAATGGCCCGTATACTCCGATTCTAAAGATAAGATGGCTGGTAACCTGACGGGAACTTTCAAAATCCCAATTAAGGTACCTTAAAAAGGGAATATCTTTATAGCCCATATATAAGGCCGCAATCCAAAAAAGCCAGGTAAAAGCAAAGGTTATCAAAGTATAAATTATTAAGGACCTTTTATCTTCCTTTTTCATTTTTATTCCTTTCTTCAGCCCTTATCCAATAATATTAAATCTTTATTTCTTCACTATAAAGGACGATAGCTTCTGCTTCCTGATACTGGTTATTCATATCGGCTGTTTCAAAAAAGGTCAGGAAAAACTTATCGACAGGATAAGTCATTTTAACTATATAGGAGTTCTTATACTTGCTATCTCTTTCCATACAGCAGAAAGCCTCTGCTACCTCTCGGTTAAAAGTGCAGGATAAGAAGGTCCGATCTTTTTCAATCCAGTCCTTTTCGGTACTCATCCCTCTATATAATATTACTTCTTCTATTGCAAGTAACTCAAAGAGGGCCTGTAAAAAAGCTAATCTGTTGATTATATATTTTCTACGCATTAACTTATTACCGGCTCCTTTAAAGATATCATTAGTCCTGATCTTCTTTCCTTTATAGGTCACCAAACCCAATTCGGCCAGCATTATTTTCAAACCTTTAACCCATTCTCCTGAGGCCGGATTTAAAACAAAGCTGTTAGTTGTTAAGTTCTCCTGCTCAAGCAGGTTATGGTCTTTCATGTAATTTTTAATATCCTGATATAAGCTCTCATAACCTTCTTTTCTGGTAAAATCTATATCATCACTTTCTTTTAGAAATTTAGAATTTTTCTGCAACCAATCTTTGGCCTGCCTTTTGGTTTCTGCTATTATATTTTGTGTTTTCTCTTTATCTTCAGTACTAGCTTCTCTAGTTATCTTTTTATTATACTTTCTGACGGCTGCTTTAATATCACTAATATTTTTTTGACCGAGTTTTTCAGAATCTTTTTCAAATTGAAATCTTTTGATTTCTTCCGCCGGTAACTTCCAACTCTTCCCTTCATCCTCATACTTGGTAATCCTCCATTTAAACATGGCGCTCTCTTCAAAATATTCCTCTATAACTCCGGTAGTTCTTCTTCCGTCTAACAGACGACACTTATTGCCGGCTACAAGATAGCAGTAATCACCTTCGACAAATTCTTCATCCGGCCTCATATTTTCATCATATTCATGCACTGTCATTACCTTCCACCTCATTTTCCTTAAATTCATAATAAAGTATCCTATGGGCTTTTTTAGCCATCTTAAATAGCCCCGCTGCCTTAAATGCAAATTTATAAAGCAGGGACAACTTCTCTGTCTGTTCATAATCAGTAAAGTACCATTCTTCAATCAGTTTGATATTATCATTCCAATTTTCAATCTCTTGCGGATTATCAATACCCCATTTGATCTCTGCGCCCGTTTTTCTAATTGAAGCGTGTTTATCAATATTTTTAACAGTATATTTACTATAGGCATCAAATATCAAATGGGCATTCGGCCACTGTTCTTGTAAAGTATTAAATAACTTCTTTAATTCTTCCTCTGCTATATACATGAACAATCCCTCTGCGACTATCAAAACATTCGGCTTTTCACCCACATCGTTTATCCAAGCAAGGTCTGTAACAGAAGAAGGAATGAAATGGTAGTTTTCATTTTCTTTATAGAAGTTCTGTTTAAGTTCTATGACTTCTTGATAGTCAAGGTCATAAAAATCAAGGCTTTTATCTTTAATCCTTCCATATCTATTATCTAAACCACAGCCTAGATGAATTATGGTAGGATCTTTGTGACTAATAATATATTGATTTACATATTCATCTAACTTATTTGCCCTGATATTCAATGTTACACAGGTCTTGTTGGGAACATCCAACTCTGTAAAATCATATTCTATTCTTTCAATAATTTCCTTGGCCTTCTCATCTTTTATAAGTGGTTTCTCTTTTTCACATTCTCTCGCCTTACAGTATAAAGGCACCAGGAGTGTCTCTTTTTCCTTACTTAATTTAATTTTCTGCTTAGCCATAATAATTCCCCCATAATTTATCAACTTTTTTCTTATTTATGATTATTTTTAACATTCTATTAATACGATCTTAATTTGACTGTAATAGTTGTTTATTATAATATAAGCAAGGTGAACATTTTAAAAATCAGAAAGGAGGTAAACTATATGTATAATATCGAAGCGGACTTACACATGCATACTGTAAATAGTGGTCACGCCTATTCAACAGTCGATGAGTTAGCCAAGACAGCTTCATTTAAAGGACTAAAATTAATAGCAATTACTGAACACGGTCCCAATTTACCAGGAGGTCCACATGATTACTTCTTTGGTAACATGAGTATCATACCTGATGAAATGTATGGTGTAAAAATCTTAAAAGGTATTGAAGCTAATATCCTGGATGATGGTAAGCTCGATCTCAGCCAAGATAGATTACAGTCACTCGACTTTATTGCAGCTGGCTTACATCAGGATACAGGCCATAATCTAAAGACTAAAGAAGACTATACACATGCTACAATAGAAGCTATCAAAAATCCGATGGTCCATATGATAACACATCCCGCTACTAAATATTATCCAATCGATATGGAAGCTGTAGTAAAAGCGGCCAGCCGGAATGATGTTATCTTAGAAATTAATGCCAGTTCATTTAACCCGAAAAAATCAAACCCAAGAGGTTCAAAAGAATTAACGGTTGAACTATGTAAACTGGCCAAGAAATACGGTGTACAGTTAAGTGTTAATAGTGATGCCCATTTCCACACTCAAGTAGGAGAAGTACATCACCTATTTGATATCTTAAAAGAAGCTGGTGTTAAAGATAGCGATCTAATTAATACTTCAATTGGAAAAATAGAAACATTCTTAGGTAGTAATTTAATAAGAAAAATCAGTGTCTAAATTTAAAAAGATAAAATGATGTAAATATCACTCCCATATGATATTTATAATCATTACTTTTATCTTTTTAAATTTCTTACATATTATTTAATTCTCGCCTTAACTTTGCTCTCCTTCAATTTATTTACATTATTTTCTTTTCCTTTTTAATTTTCATTCAAAAACCTTTCATATTTCAATTTAAATATTTTGTCTGTTATGTTTATACATAGAAAAAACCTCTGCCATATTTCAAATAAAATAAGCAGAGGATCTTAGAATTTTTATTATATTTTTTACTATATCTGTACTAAAGTATAGTTGAAATTAATACTTTTATTAGCTGAGCTCAAATTATCATTTCCATTTGAAATTATTTTAAGGTCAAAACTAAGCAGGTGATCACCATTTTCACCGGAAATATTTGTCGCTCCCCCGGATACATCCTTCCACACAGAGCTCTCGCTTTCTTTAATTTTTATCTCAAAATTTTCCGGGAGAGTAATATTTGTAAGTTCCAGACTCCAATGACTGTTACTTCTCACCCTTATCTTTCCGGCCTGCCTGATAATCACCGGCTCACTTAAACTTTTATCTTGAAGTTCATCGTTAATATTTTCAATATATATAGGCTCAACAACTTCCATTTCTTGAAAAGCAGGTATATAAGCTATAACCTTTACAGTTTTACTAACAATTTTCTCTGAGGCATTTACATTGAGGCTCAACAGTAATAATACTGTTAAGATAACAACTGTCAATTTTTTATTCATTTAATTTTCCTCCCCTTGCAGCCGGCTGTCTTATTTTTATAAGACCCGTAGCTTTGTGTCCTTATCTCGCGATAAGTTTACCCCTGAAAAGAAGGCAAAATAAAAACCTGTCCCAACTATTAATCAGAGACAGGCGAGATTCAACCACCTTAGGTAGTTTAACAACCATAACTTACAAAAAGTCGTAGGTTAAAACTTTGCGTCTTAATCCTTTCAGATTAAGTAGCCCTTCTCTGTTTGGGTGAATATATATTCATTATTTGTAATTATTATATCAGGACTGATGACTTTTAGCAATAACTTTTTGCAATTATTCTATTGGTAAATATTTGATTTCCAAATTGATGTTATTCTCCTGGATGTTTTCAAAAAAATTATTTTTTATTCTTTCTACAGCTCGGCTTGCACCATAATCATCGACATTATTGAGAATTAAAACGAAGTGATTGATATCCCATTTACATACTACATCTCCACTTCTCAATTTATTGCTCAAAATTTTTTCTATGTATTGACGAGCTTTTTTTATATTATTATCATTTTTTTGTTCTAATTTTATATCAGAAAAATAAGAATTATATTTTCTCCGTCCTGTCCTACGTTTTTCTAACTTATAAATATGTTTGAAAATATCCTTGTTGCATATGTAGGAATTTGGCATTAAGTCACTTCCTCCTTTCAAGAAGTGATATTTGAGTTTATAATAATTATTTTTAAAAAAATATCTTTCTACTATTAATATTGTTCAAAACTATTTCTTTACCTTCTTTAGTTATTAATT
>CAZGMM010000031.1:0-2537 GCA_964526845.1 uncultured Halanaerobiales bacterium
AGAATGGGACACATTTTCTGAGAAAGATGATATGTCCGGAGTAATGATATGGTATGCAGGTTCATCTAAAACCACATCAGATAATCCGATGAGTCCTCCTTATTATAATGGTACAAAAGCTTCGTTGCATATAGGTACAGATGGCTTTAGTGAATGGGCTTATATTTCTTTTAATAAAGAACCCATTATTAAAAATACCGAGATTAAAGATTGTTATAATGCATTTACAACTAGGCTTGAATGGGATGATGATATCAGCCATATGGACTTTACTAAAGAATGGGGGACATCATTTATACATTTTGTAGAAGATGAAAAGGCAATAGATAAAATTATGGAAAATAACAAAGTACTTTTAGAGTTAGATTGGTACGGAGAAGGTAAAGTGTATTTTGAATTTACTTTAAATGGTTCAGCTGATGCTATTAAAAAAATACGTGAGAAAACAAATTAAATAAAAAGCTGTTCATTATAGTGTCTTCCATAGAGTAGACAAAGTCACAAGATAAAACACATATCTTGTGACTTTTTTAAATAAAGCCTTCTAACCCTATATATATAGTAACTTTAAGCCGCTTTTAAGAACTAAAATATAAAAGGTGAAAAAAAATAATATTATAAAAAGAAATCAAATTTAGTATTTTAAGTATAGGATTTTGTATATGAAAATCATCTACCAAGAGATATCGAAAGAGCAATTGATTTTGATTTCATATATGATTTGATTGAAGACAAGTATTTTCCAAACCTTAATCGTTCAAGTATAGATCCTGTTATGCTAAAAAAACATTAATTCAGTATTTATATAGAATAAGGAGTAAGCGGCAAATATAAAAGAATTTGTGGTAAACATCGCTTACCGTTAGGTTTTTAGGATTATACTTAACCGAAAAAGTACCCTACTTTACATGTATCAATCTTAATGAACTGGCTATAAATGAAGAAAAGAGAGGGCTATTAGGTCCTTTACCCCCTACTTTTTCTTTAACATCCTTATTATTTAATTTTAAAATCAATTCAACAAAATTAAGCACTTTAATCTCTGTTGCCTAATACGCTTTTTCTACAATTTTAGACCCCTGTAAGGTGACTTTTACCTATTTTTCTATAAAATCAATTTAATTTCAAAGAAATAACAAGGAATCTACTAGATAATCTCAAAGTTAAAATATAAATAGAATAATATTTTAGATAATTTAATAGGGTGATTACATATGATAGAAAATAAAAAAAAGAGTTTTGATGTTGTTATAGTTGGGGGAGGGCCAGCCGGCAGCACCGCTGCCTATTTATTAAAAAAAGAAGGTTTTCAGGTATTATTAATTGAGAAAGAAAAATTTCCGAGGGTTAAATTATGTGGGGGCTTGGTCACTAAAAAAACTTTACAGATCCTGCTGGATCTTTTTGATTTTAAACTTAAAGATCTAAAAGATGATAATGTAGTTGATTATATCGCTGATTCATATATGATTTATTTTAAGGATAAATATATTACCCGCAATACGATGGAAAGTGAGTTCCATTTAGTAAAAAGGTCTGAATATGATTATTACTTATTAAATAAAGCGAAAGAGAGCGAAGTCCAAGTATTAGAAAATACTAAAGTTGAAGATATCAATTTCAAGGATAGTTATGTTACTACCGAAAAAGGAGATAGATTTAGCGGTCAATATATAATTGCGGCCGATGGGGCGAACAGTAAAATTAAAGATAAATTACTGGTTAAAAGAGATTTAAAAGACTGCAGTTTTATTAAAAATAATTGGGCAATGACCATTGAGACAGAAGTACCCAGAGATGAAACAGAACTTGCCATTAAAGAACCCGCCTTATATTTCGGTATTATAAACTGGGGTTATGGTTGGATTTTTCCTAAAAAAGATACTATCACGGTTGGATTAGGGGGACTTGAAAATCAAAATGAAAATTTCAAAGAAATTTTTGAAGACTATCTAAAACTTTTAAATCTAGACCATTTATCTTTGAATATAAAGGGATGGCCGATTCCTTATGGTAACTATCTTGCGAGACCGGCCTATAAAAACACTTTTTTAATTGGGGATGCCGGCAATCTGGTTAACCCTTTAACTGGGGAAGGCCTCTATTATGCTCATAAAAGTGCCCAAATTGTCAGTGAAGTAATAAACAAGAAAAGAGCATCTAATATAGATTGCGCGGATTTATATAATGAAAGAATTAAAGATGAAATTATTAAAGATTTAAAAAAATCAAAGTTTTACAGGTCTCTACTTTGGTCTTCACCTCAGTTTATCCAAAACATTATGGTTAGAGCAGTTTCTAAGTATTTTTACAAAAAGATCACAAGAATGATTCAGGGCTATGATCTGTTTTAACTTATAATAGCAGGGGCTTTTAGAGACCAAGGCCAAGAGAGCTAAGAAGAATATTAAGTTTATAATAACATTTTGTTCTTTTTTTTAGATTATTAGGTCTTAATATTTTGCCAGTCAGATCAAAAGAAATATTCAATTGTTGATTTAATTTTAATCAAACAGAAAATATTTCTATCAAATCTT
>CAZGMM010000031.1:2637-6938 GCA_964526845.1 uncultured Halanaerobiales bacterium
ATATTCAATTGTTGATTTAATTTTAATCAAACAGAAAATATTTCTATCAAATCTTAACATTTGAAGGTGAAAAGAATGAAAAACGAAATCATATTACAGGGCTTCTACTGGGAGATGTGCACAGGTGAATATAAAGAGGAATATCCAGAGGAATGCGACCTCTGGCAATTGTTAAAAAAGAAAGCAGCTGAATTTAGAGAATGTGGTTTTACCTCAATCTGGATTCCACCGGCCACAAAGGGGAATGCCGGCACTTTTGATGTAGGATATGGTGTTTATGATCTTTGGGATTTGGGGGAATTTGACCAAAAAGGGACAGTACGTACCAAATATGGTACAAAAAAAGAATTAATGGAAGCATTAAAAGAGTTACATGATAACGGCTTGAATGTTTACTTTGACGCCGTTTTAAACCATAGATTTGGGGCTGATGAAACAGAAGTAGTTGAACTAAAAGAGGGTAGTGAAGCAGAAGTATGGACTAAATTTAACTTTTCAGGCAGAGATGGTAAATATAGTGACTGTAAATTGGACTGGAAATCTTTTGATGGAGTAGACTGGAATGAAAGAACTGAAGAAATTGGTCGATACCTCTTTGAAGGTAAAAACTGGGACTGGTCCTATGGAGATGATTTTTTAATGGGGGCAGACCTTGACTATAATAATGAAAAGGTAAGAGAAGATGTGATTGAGTGGGGAAAATGGATAATAAATGATCTGGGGTTTGATGGATTTCGGCTTGATGCTGCTAAACATATTGATAATGGTTTTTTAAGAGATTTTATTAGAAAAGTTGAAAACAGCAGTGAAAAAAGATTGTTTTTTGGGGGAGAAGCCTGGTTCGAAGATGAAAAAGTACTGATTGATTACCTTAATCAGATAGATAATGAAAACTTACAGGTTTTTGATTATCCCCTGAGAGCAAAGTTTGTTGAAATGAAAAGTAAGGAACTTAATATGGAAAGCTTAAAAGAACAGGGACTTGTTAATCAGGAAGGTTATAAAAATAAGGCGGTTACCTTTGTAGACAGCCATGATACAGACCGCGATGATTTAGGTAAAGATATTGAATCGATTTCTCATTTTAAGTATCAGGCTTATGCTTATATACTGATGCGGAAAGAAGGAATTCCGACCATATACTGGAAAGATTTTTACACCCGCAGGATGTATGAAAAAATAAAGCTGTTAATACAAGCCCGTAGAAAATATGCTTATGGGGAAGGTTATGAATCAGAAGCTACTGATCAAAATACCTATTGTTATATAAGAGAAGGAGTTGATCGAGCAACGGGCCTTGTTATGTTAATAACGGTTGATACAGAGTCAGATGTTATAATTAAACAGATTGATGCAAAACATCCCAATACAGTCTATTATGATATTACCGGTCATTTTCAAGATGAGGTTAAAACCGATGAAAATGGTTTTGGCGAATTCAAGGTCAGGGCGCAAGAAGATAGTGGTTGGTCAGTCTGGGTTAAAAAATAATATATTTAAATTCTGCCTCCTTTCAGCCAAAGGTTAAAAAATTTTGTTGAAGGGGGCTTTTTTATTTGATTTTATATTTTTTTAGGTGTATAATGAATATATAGTCATATGAAGATGAATTCACATTCATGCAAAGGGGGTCTAATATGCCTAAAGACACTTTTTTAAATTTAAATGAGGAAAAACAAAATCGTATTATTGAGGCAGCTATAGATGAGTTTTCACAAAATACTTTTCATAAAGCTAGTGTTACTAGCATTATTGAACGGGCTGAAATTGCAAGCGGCAGTTTTTATCAATACTTTGAGGATAAAGAAGATTTATTTAAATATATAATAGAAATTATCAGCCGAAGAAAATTAAAATATATAGACCAGGAAGTTATCCAAAATCCTTCTCAATTAAGTTTTTTTGAATTTTTGCGAAAAGTATATAAAGGTGGAATTGAGTTTGCAAAAGAGAACCCTAAACTTGTTTCTATCGGCAACGATCTGATGAATAGCAATTGTGAGGTATGTAATAAAATCAAAGAAGAATTAAAACCACAAAGCAATAAATTTTTTAAGAAAATATTAGAGAATGCAATTGAAAGAGGGGATGTCAAGGAAGATATTGATCCCGAGTTTACCGCCAAATTTTTAACCAGTATTAATTATTCATTAAGTGATTTTATTTATGAAGAAGAGGGACTAAGTGAAGATGTTTTCGAAGTTATTGAAGTTTTAATTGGTATTATTGAGAATGGCATAAAGTCTAAGAGAGGTGATAAATAAAATGAGTTTATTAAAATTAAAAGAAATTACTAAAATTTATCATCAAGGAGAGATTGATGTCCCGGCCTTGCGAGGTATCGATCTAGAAATTGAGAGCGGAGAGTTTACGACAGTATTTGGCCCTTCTGGTTCGGGCAAAACAACTTTGTTAAATGTGATCGGCTGTCTGGATAAACCAACTGATGGTGAAATATACTTTAATAGTAATAATATTGCTGATCTAAGCAAAAAAGAATTGTCAAATATTAGAAGGGAAAATATAGGATTTGTTTTCCAAAGCTATAATCTAATCCCGGTATTAACTGCTTATGAGAATGTAGAATTTGCCATAAAAATACTGGAACATCTATCACAGGCAGATATACATGATAAAGTAATGCATATACTGGATTTAGTAGGTTTGGCTGGTCTTGAGGATCGTAAGCCAAATGAACTGTCCGGTGGTCAAAAACAACGGGTAGCTATCGCAAGGGCATTAGTAAAAGAACCGAAGTTAGTATTGGCAGATGAACCTTCTGCCAACCTTGATTCAAAGACAAGTGAAGAAGTATTACAAATCATGTTAAAGATGAATAATGAATTAAATACCACGTTTCTTTTTTCCACACACGATCCTTTAGTGATGGACTATGCCAAAAGAGAGATTGAATTAAAGGATGGTCTAATTACTAAGGATGAAAGGAGGGAAGAGGTGAATGTTTTTAGTTAAACTTTCTTTAAAAAACCTATGGCGGCATAAAAGGAGAACTATAATTACAGCCGCTATTATTGCCTGGGCGATCTTCTTTTATATCACCTTTGATTCTATGTTAATAGGTATGAATGATATGGTTTTTCAAAATATAATAGACTATGAATATGGACATGTACAGGTGGCTAACCCTAATTATTGGGAAGAAAAAGAAGAACTCCCATTAGAAAATATGATTATCAACAACGAGGAGTTGAACCAAAAATTAACAGAGATAGAGGGATATCGAGATCATGCTCCCCAGCTTAACTTTCAAGTTAGGTTAAATGATGGGGTTAAGGAGACCCCAGTTATGGGGAGAGGTATTGAACCGGATAAAACATTTAGTATCTTGAATTACCAGGATTATATAGTTGAAGGTAAAATGTTTCAGATGGGAGAAAACAAGACAGTAATTGGTAAAAGGTTAGCAGAAATAATGAAATTAGAACTGGGAGATTATGTAACATTATTAACCAGAACTGAAAATGATACTTTTAATACCATAGATGCAGAAATTAGCGGGATAATAAATACCCCTAATCCGAATATAAATCAAAATATAGTATTTGTTCCTTTAGATATAGCACAGGACACCTTAAATGTTGATAACAAGGTAACCCATTATATCATGAGATTAAACACCCAAAACTTTGATAACTCAGTAATCAGTAATTTCCAGGCTGAATTAAATAACTTCAATCGTAATTTAAGTGTATATTCCTGGAAAGACCTTGATGAAGTTAGTATTACAAAGGCTAAACAGTCCGGGAACACTTTAATTTTAATGATTGTACTAACAATTGCTGCAATAGGGATAATTAATATTGTAATATTATCTGCCCTGGAAAGAATGGGAGAAATTGGTATGATGAAGGCTTTAGGGTTAAAAGAGAGAGAAATTATCCTATCCTTTGTAATGGAGTCGACCTGGATAGGAGTAATTGGGGGATTTTTTGGAGTTATTTTAGGAGCTATTTCAGTTTACCTTATGTCAATATATGGTTTAAATTTCGAGGCCTTAATGGATATGGATATGTCAAAGTATGGAGTCCCAATAATTAGTACTATTTATGGGGGCTGGAATCCAGGGACTTTTGTATACATGTTCTTTTTTGCCATATTTGGCTCCATGTTAGCTAGCATATTACCTGCCAGATGGGCTGCTAAAAAAGATCCTGTCAAGGCAATTTATAGAAGGTAGGTGGACAAAAGTGAAATATTTTTTAAGGTTAGCATATAAAAATTTAGCCAGGCACCGCTTAAGAACTTTAGTTTCTATCGTGGCGATCGCTTTTGCTGTCATG
>CAZGMM010000031.1:7038-22906 GCA_964526845.1 uncultured Halanaerobiales bacterium
CTGAAGATGAATTAATAAATATGATCGGCTGGGGGATAGACCCGCAAAAAGAAATAAAAGAGACAGATATAGATAAACAGATTGATAATGGCCGCATGGTTGAAATGGGTAAAATGGAAGTTGTTATGGGTTCAAAATTATTAAATAAATTAAATAAAAAGGTGGGAGAAAAGGTTACTCTGGTCTTTAATAATTCATTTAATTCCTTTAATGGAGCTACCTTTGAGATCGTGGGGGAGATCAATAGTCCCTTACAAAAATTAAATGAAATCCTATTTTATATTCCGTTTGATCAGGCTCAACGGCTGCTCTTGTTGGAAGGTCAGACCACAGAACTATTAGTTTTTGCTGACCACCGCGATAATACACCCCAAATTGTAAGCGGCATAGAAAATATATTTAGGGAGCAAAATGTGAGTAAATATCTAATTTCTCCTTATAATGCAGTGGGGGGAATTGTTGGATGGTTAGAATTAGCCAAAAATATTTATAATTTCATCTATATTTTCTTGGTTATCCTGGCCAGTATTGTTATAATTAATACAATGATTATGATTGTTAATGAAAGAACGCGCGAGATTGGTATGATGAGTGCTTTAGGATTAGAAAAAAGAGAAATTCTCTACTTGTTCCTCGTAGAAGGTGCAATAATGGGAGGAATAGGTAGTCTAATTGGAACTGTTATGGGCGGAGTAATAACCAATGTGATGAGTAGGATTGGAATTGATTTCGGCTCTACACTGGAAGGCTTTAGTTCTGACATTTTCATCAGTTCTACTATGTATCCGGTATATTCCTATCAAAATATGCTATTCGGCTTTATATTAGGACTAATTGTTGTTACAATAGCATGTGTAATTCCGGCCCGCCGGGCAGCTAAATTAGAACCAACAGATGCCTTAAGAGAGTTCTAAGGTTAATATAATAAAGTAGAAGGTGATAAACATTTTTATAAGATTACTTTTAATATTTACGATAGTACCGATCGTGGAATTAGCATTATTAATTGAAATTGGTAGTTATATTGGAGTAATGCCGACGATTGCATTAGTTGCAATTACCGGCATAGTGGGAGTGTCCCTGGCTAGAAATCAAGGCTTAATTGTGGTTACCAAGCTTAGAGATAAGTTATCGCGGGGGCAGATTCCTACCCGTGATATGGTTGAGGCCTTATTAATTCTGGTAGGGGGAGTAACCTTATTAACTCCGGGAGTTTTAACAGATATAACGGGTTTTTTACTGATAATCCCCTTTACAAGACCCATCTTTGCCCGTTTAGCTACTAATTTATTTAAAAAATATATTAACAGTAACCAGTTTAAAACTACAGGAAATTTCCAATTCCATTCTGATTTTAAAAATGAAAGAGATTTCCAAAGTGGTGAAGATGAATATGTAGATATTGAATATGAAAAAGAAAGTGAAGATGAAAATAATAATAAATAAAGGTGATTTTATGACAGCTAATTTATATGAAAAAGATTCCTATAAAACTGAATTTAAAGCCGATATCAAATCAATCGAGCCAAAAGATAATGTTTTTCATGTCACATTAGATAAAACATATTTCTATCCTGAAGGTGGAGGCCAGCCCGCTGATAAGGGTTGGATAGAAGGTATAGAAGTTAATAATGTTTACAAGGATAATAAAAAAGTAATCCATGTACTAAAAAAAGAACCTGAAAAGAAAAAAGAATTAAACTGTAAAATAGATTGGGCCAGAAGATTTGATTTTATGCAGCAGCATACCGGCCAACATTTATTATCGGCTGTTTTTAAAAACCAGTCTAACTTAAATACGGTGGGTTTTAATCTATCGGAAGATAGTCTGCGGATTGATTTAGATAATCAGATTGGAAAAAAGGAAATTAATAAAGTTGAAGAACTAGTAAATGATTATATATATAAAGATATTAAAGTAGAAACCCTTTACCCTGATGATGATCAGTTGGAAAAATTCAATTTGAGAAAAGAACCCACAGTAGATGAAAATATACGGGTGATTAAGATTGGTGATATAGATTTTTCACCCTGTGGTGGAACACACCTGACAAGTACGGGTGAATTAGGCATAATTAAGATTATCAATGTTGATAATTATAAAGGTGGTCTTAGAATAGACTTTGTTTGTGGTAAAAGGGCCTTAAGAGATTATAATTTTAAGAATGAGATAATAACTGAATTAAGAAATATTACATCTGTTCCTGATGAAGAAATCTTAAATGAGGTAAAAAGGATTAAAGAAGAATTAAAAGAGAGTGAAGAAACGATAACTGAGTTGAATAAAAAATTATTAAATTATAAGGCGGATGATTTATTGGATAGGGCTGAAAATATAAAAGGAATAAAAGTTATTAAAGATACCTTTTCAGATATTCCTTATAATGATGTCCAGTGGCTTTCCGATATATTAACTAAAAAGGATGATCTGATCTGTATTTTTGGACAACATGATCAAGCAACGGCCCGTCTTTTACTTTCTCGATCAGAAAATATTAAAGAGATCAATATGAATAAAATTATCAACGAACCGCTTGAGCATATTGGAGGTCGGGGGGGAGGAAACAGCCTCAAGGCCCAGGGCGGTGGTAGCAAAGCCGATAATATTGACCAGGCAGTAGAAACCGCCTTTAATATTATTAAAGATAAAATATAATAATTTAATTAATAGTTGGTCCCTGCTCCCGAGAGAGTGAGGGACTTTTTTTATTTTAGATATCTTTTTTAAAAAAATTATGTAAATAAAGCAGGAATTCAATATATTTTCTCGTATTAATATATAAACACCGTTCCATTATTATAAACAAGAGGTGATTATGTGACAACTGACCAGAGTAATTACATTAATTCAATTCAAAGGGCTGTAAAGATATTGAACTTATTTGATGACAATGTAAAATATTTAGGAGTTTCCGAAATCGCCCGTAAATTGAAAATCAATAAGAGTACTGCTTATAGAATAGTCAGGACCTTAAAAAAAGAAGAACTTCTCATCCAGGATGAAGAAACCCATAAGTATAGGTTAGGATATAAGATTTTGGATATTGCCAATAGAATGAGAAAACAATATGGTGATAAGGATATTGCAATTGAAGAGATGAAAAAACTAAGAGATAAGACAGGTGAAGCCGTATTACTCTCAGTATATACCCATATGGGCGGGGTTTGTATAGAAAAAGTGGATACTAAAAATACTATAAAACTTACCTCAAAACCCGGCCATACTACACCCCTTCACAGTGGAGCTACGGGCAAGATATTATTGGCTTATGCAGAGCAAAAAGAAATTGATAAGGTATTAAGTCAAAAGCTAAAAAGTTATACAGAAAATTCTACAACTGATGAGGAAAAAATCAGGAAACAGTTAAAAGAGATCAGAGAACAGGGTTATGTAGTTAGCTGGGGGGAAGTAGATAAAGGCGCGATTGGGATCGGGGCTCCAATTTTAGATGAAGAAGGTAATATACTTTATGGTTTAAGTATGGTGGGACCTGAAGATAGAATTAAGGACTTAGGTTTAGAAAAAACTATAAATATGGTTATTGATACGGCTGAAAAAATTTCAGCTAAAATCAACTATCTAGATATTTAAAATTTAAGCAGCTTAGTTAAGTTAATATAATTATCAAAAATTACTTAAAGGAGGAATTGAGTAGTGAGAAGTAGTGAAGAAATTATTGCGATGGAAGATGAATATGGGGCAAATAACTATGCACCCTTACCTGTAGTGATCTCAAAGGCAAAAGGAGTTTGGGTCGAAGACCCAGAAGGAAACCGATATATTGACATGTTGAGTTGTTATTCGGCCATAAGTCACGGCCATAGACACCCAGAAATTGTAGAGACTTTAAAAGAACAGGCAGACCGTGTTACCTTAACTTCGCGGGCTTTCTGTAATGATCAATTAGGGCCTTTTTATGAAAAACTATCTGAAGTTACTAATAAAGATATGATTTTACCGATGAATACCGGAACAGAAGCCGTAGAAACCGCCTTAAAAATGGCCCGAAGGTGGGCCTATGATAAAAAAGGTATACCTGAGAATGAAGCTGAGATTATCACATGTTCTAATAATTTCCACGGCCGGACCATCTCTATAATTACCTTTAGTAATTCCGAAACAAGCAAAAGAGGTTTCGGGCCTTACCTGCCCGGTTTCAGACAGGTTGAATATGGTAATATTGAAGACCTAAAAGCAGCCATAAATTCGAATACAGCCGCCTTTTTAGTAGAACCGATTCAGGGTGAAGGAGGCATAATAATTCCTCCTGAAGGTTATCTAAAAGAAGCTTATGAGTTATGTCAAGAAAATGAAATCCTATTTATGGCAGACGAGGTTCAAACCGGTTTTGGCAGGACCGGTAAGATGTTTGGCTGTGACTGGGAAGAGATAAATCCCGATGTATATATCATGGGTAAAGCTTTAGGCGGAGGAGTATTTCCTGTTTCTGCAGTAGCAGCTGACGAAGAGATAATGGAAGTCTTTAATCCAGGATCACATGGTTCTACTTTTGGAGGTAATCCTTTAGGCTGTGCTGTTGCCAAAAAAGCTATTGAAATTTTGGAAGAGGAAGATTTGGTGCGCAAATCACGTGAAAAAGGTGAGTATTTAATTAATGAGCTTAAGAAAATAGAAAGTTCTGTGATCAAAGAGATAAGAGGTAGAGGCTTGTTCATAGGAATTGAACTGTCTGAAAATGCCCGTCCCTATTGTAAAAAATTAAAAGAAAATGGAGTTTTAGCGAAAGATACACATGGTAATATTATAAGGTCACTCCCACCTTTAACTATTAGTTATGATGAGCTTGATTGGGCTATTGATAAATTCAAAAATGTCTTTGAAAATTAAAAATATATTAATTAAGGGACCTTAACAGGTCCTTTTAATTTTTTTTAAAATAAAAATAAAGGTGTGTTAAAAATTTATAAAATTTGTTATAATATAAATACAAAGAAGCATCCAGTTAAATATATTGGGAGGGGTATAAATGACCATTGTTAATAAAGATTTTGTCATGGAACTGGCCAATGAAGCTGATGAACCCTGTGTATCAATATATCTATCCACCGAAGCAGCTAGAGAAGGGAATTTTCACAAACTGGAGATTAAATTAAAAAATCATCTTACAGAAGCAGCTAAAAAGTTAGAAAATGACTGGGATTTCAAATCGGTAGAGGTAGAAAAATTTTTAGCACCCGCTTATGATTTAATTGGTGATATAAATTTTCTTCACCATCATGAGATCGGTCTGGCTTTATTCATTAGCAAGAATAAATTTGAGTCTTTAAGATTCAATACCAGTGTTAAAGATCAGGTCTCTGTAAGTCAGCATTTTTATATTATTCCTCTCTTAAATCAATTAATGATCAATAATCAATATTATGTTTTGGCTTTAAGTAAACACTCCAATAAGTTTTATAAAGCAAATAGTGATAATATAACCCGGCTGGAAAGATATGAAGTAGAGGGAAGTCTGGATGATTATATCGATTACGAAGGTGCAAATACAAATATCCAGCATCACTCTCATAAAGTTTCTGCTTCCAATACAGTCTTTCACGGGCGCGGGATAGTAATGGAAGAAGAAAAAGAAGAATTGTTAAAGTATCTACGAAGGATTGATAACAGTATCAAGAGGGAATTAAAAAATAAAGAAGTACCCTTAGTATTATACTGTGATGAAGGCCTGTACCACTATTATGAAAAGGTAAATTCTTATAATAACCTTTTTGATAAATTTATCAATGGTAACCCGGAAAGTCTTAACAAAAATGAAATTCATGAAAAAAGCTGGGAAGGTGTAAAAGAATATATTCAAAAACAAAAAGAAGAAGTTATTGAAGAATTTCAAGAGTTGAAGGGGACTTCAAAAGCTTCAATGGATATTAAATTGATCATCCCGGATGCATTTTATAGTAAAGTATATTCACTGTTAATTGATGGTTCTAGAAAGCTGCAGGGATATTTTGATAAGCAGAAAAATAAAGTGCATATGATAAAAAATGGTAAGGAAACTTACGACCTATTTAATTATGCAGCGATTTTAGCTTTAAGAAACGGCGGAGATGTATATGTATTTGAGGAAGAAGTACCAGAAGGAATCGATATCCTGGCAATTAATAGATATTAAATAAAAAAATAAAGTTTAAAATAGCCTCCACCTTAATTGGTAGAGGCTTTTTTTTATTTATTTACCTGTTCTCATGACAAATCCTTCTATAAAGGTTTTCTGTAAGACTAACAAGACAATCAATGGTGGAATTAAGGTAATAATGGCACCGGCCATTATTATATTCCATTTATTGATAGAACCGGTTGTCATCAACATCTTAATTCCTATTTGAGCTACTCTCATATCTTCGGAATTGGTTATGATTAATGGCCATAAATATCTATTCCACATATAGACAAATTCCACCAAAAATAGAGCTCCAATATTATTCCATGATAATGGTATTAAAACTTTTCTTAAAAACATCATAGGAGAACAGCCGTCAATACGGGCTGCATCTACTAAGTCATCCGGTACAGTCATGAAAAACTGCCGGAATAAAAAGGTACCTGTTGCCGTTGCAAAATAAGGAAATGTTAAAGCATAGTAAGAGTCTACCCAATTAAAAGTTTTCATCAATTCAAAAGTGGGGACAATTTTAACTGGGACGGGGAGAAGTTGGGTCAAAAAGACTGCGGCAAAGGCAACATATTTTCCTTTAAAATCAAAAAATACAATTGCAAAAGCTGCCAGTATGGCCAATATTATCTTAACTACACTTGTTGTAATAGCGACTATCCCCGAGTTAATAAGTAATCTACCCAAATTAACTGATTTCCAGGCGGTCTTATATGTTTCAATTGTACTGTTACCAAATTTTAGAGTGGGGGGAGATACGAATGTACCCTGGAGATCTCTGGTACTAATAATGATTGCATATATAAGTGGTAAACATATTATGAAAATTGATATCCAGATTGCGACATGGAGTAGTATTCTCTTGGTCTTTCCCATCTTAACCATAGAAGACCCCCCTTTGCGTATACTTAAATTGTAGATAAGTAAATCCAACTATAAATACAAATAGTAGAACAGATTGAGCATTTGCAGAGCCTGCATCAAAGAAGACAAAAGCATCTTGGTATAACTTATATGTTAATATTTCAGTTGCTTTACCGGGGCCCCCTTGAGTGGCTACATCTACTAAACCAAAAGTCCTAAAGAAAGCATAAAGATAGTTCATAATTAATAAAAAAAACATTGTAGGAGTAATTAAAGGTATAGAAATTTTAAAGAACTTTTGGAAAGGATTTGCTCCATCAATTTCGGCTGATTCTAAAACCTGTTTAGGTATATTTTGTAAGGCTGATAAAAAGAAAATAACATTATAGCCAATATTCCGCCAGGCGGCAGCGATTGTTATTATTGCAAATGATAAGCTACCATTTGTCCTCCAGTTCATTTTAATACCTGTTAATACCTCTACAACATAAGTTATAAGTCCTATAGAAGGGTCAAAAAGTAAAGCCCATAAAACGCCTGCAATAACTGTTGAAAGTGCGTAGGGCCAGATTATTGCAGTTCTATAAAATAATCTACCTTTTATCTTTTGATTTAGAAGTAAAGCTAGACCTAAAGATACAGCCATTCCAATAAAAGTAACAAAAGTTGCAAAAATAAGGGTGCGGCCTAAACTAGCTAGGTAACTTGGAGAAGTGAATAATTCTATATAGTTTTTTAGACCTATAAAAACTTGATTAGTACCCCAGGCTCCTCCTCGAAAAAAACTTAGTTTTACCGCCTGATAAAATGGATATACTAGAAATATTATGATAACTAATATTGAAGGTGATACTAATAAATATGGTAAAATCTTTTCTTTAAAAAAGCTTTGATTCATAATAAAAACTCCTTTTTACTCTCAGATAATGTTAAGAGGTGAGGTGTTTCCACCTCACCTTAGTATTATTTAATTATTGAGATTCATTATATTGTTCGATAACCTTATTAGCTTCTTCAGCTGCTGAGTTGAGAGCTTCTTCAACAGTCATTTTATCACCAAATATATTGGTTACTGCATCATCCACAATATCTCTAATTTGTGGGAACCTACCTACTACTGCACCTGAAGTAGCATTAGATTCTTTAGATGTTAGTACTTGCATGAAAGCTGTTAAGAAGTTCGGATTTTGAGAGAACCAGCCTTCATTCATTAATTTTGTTAATGCACTGTATCTGATTGGGAAGTATCCAGTTTGTTTATGCCAGTATACAGCATTATCAGTATTGCTTAACCATTTTACAAACTCCCAGGCGGCATCCATTTTTTCTTGATCATCTTCAAAGATATATAAGGAAGCTCCACCAATGGTTGTACCACCGCGGTTAGCCCATTCAGGTCTCGGTAAGAAGGAAGTGCCAACTTCAAATGGAGAAGTTTCAATAATATCCTTCAAGTGAGAGGTTGATTGAACTAACATAGCAGTATTTTGTGAAATAAAGGCAGCATCTGGTTCATATTCACGGCCACCATAGATCAGGATACCTTCATCTTCCCATTCGGCCCATTTTTCCATGATCTTCATACCGGGTTCTTCATTAAACAATACTTTGGTAGCTCTTTTTTCTCTACCATTACCATTATTCACATAGTTTGTATCGGTCCAGTAATGGGTTTGTTCAAATACCCAGGTAGGCCAACCATATGTTATAGCATGGTCTACGACCCCTGAATCCAATAACTTCCTACCTGCTTCAGTCATTTCTGCATAAGTGGTAGGTGGATTATTAGGATCAAGGCCTGCTTCTTCAAACATGTCTTTATTGTAGTAAAGAATGGCTGTTGAGGAGTTAAATGGCATTGAAACCAATTTACCTTCGGGGTTAGTATAATATCTTCTCACTACTGATAGATAATCACCCCAGTCAACTTCTCCTGGTTCAGCTAAGTCTTCAATGGGAACAATATAGGGACTGTCCCACATCATTTGGGTTCCTACTTCATAAGTTTGAATTATGTTGGGCGGATTACCAGCTTTAGCAGCGGTAATTGCCTTATTTAATGTTTCTTGATATGAACCAGTGAAAGTTGCATTTACTGTGATATTCGGATGAGTTTTATTGAATTCTTCTACTAAGTGTTTGACAGGTTCTAAACGTCCTCCACTCATAGCGTGCCACCAGGTAACTTCTACATCCTGAGCCTGCACAGTATTAATGTTAAACATAAAAGTAAAAGCTAAAGCGAGAATAAATACTACTGACATTAACTTTTTCATTTAACAATACCCCCTTATTTTTTTGCCGATAAAATGTTAAAATAGTTATTTGTTTAAGGATACCACCTCCAATAAATATTTTTTAATTTTTTAAATATTATGATAAATAAAGTTGGAATGTTAACAACTAATACTATTAAATCGAAAAAATATTAATTGTATAGTAGGCAGTAAATAGCATAAAAAGGAGAAGTATATAATAAAAAACCTTTGAATTAGTTTTATGAGAAAGCAAATAAGTATTGATATTTTACACTATATATTATATCTAAAAAGGATTTTTAAGTCAAAGAAAAGTATTTAGAAATAGATGATATTTTTTCCTATATTATCAAATATAATAAAAAGTAAAGTGTTTTTTGTATAATAATGATAATAATGCACCCTAAAGATTTGTTAAATTTTTAATATTAAATATTGGATTTTTTGGGTCATATAATGATATAATAAAAAAAACTATGGTATAAAAAATGAAAAATAGTAAAAAAGAAGAGGTGGAATTAAAATTTGAATCCCTTTACACATGCAAAATTGGCTAAGGAAATCCACTATTATATAAACCAAAACTATGAAATAGATATCCCTTTAAAAACTTTTGTTTGGGGTAATATAAAACCCGACTTTAAGAAAAATAAAAAGCTTCATTATATTGATCGGAACTTAAAAGAAGCATTGAAGATGTATGCTGAATTAAACAACTTAGACTATACTAATAATAAAGACTACGCCGTTAGATTAGGAGAATTTTTTCATTATATCGCTGATTTCTTTTGTTATGCTCATAATACAGAATTTTTTAAAGAAAATTTAAGCGAGCATTTCATTTATGAAATGCGGGCCCACAAAAAAGTAACTAAATTTAAAAACTTTTTTAGTAAGGGAATTAAGGAAAGTTCAATTATTTTAGACGGTAGTGAAAATTTACTAGATTATTTGATGTATAACCACAAAAAATATATTAAAAATTGGCGGAAATCGGAAAACGACTTTATATACACTTTAAAGTTAGCCCCTGTTTTAGTTAATAATATAATTATCAATAATAAATTAGAAGCTGAAGTGTCATAAAAAATAGAGGTGTATATATTTGATTGAAAACAGATATAAAACATCTTTATCTAAAACCTTATCATATATTTTACGCCATCATCCAGAAGATTTTGACTTAGAGATGGAAATTAATGGGACAGTAGATATCAATAATCTATTAGAAGCTTTAAGAGATGATAATAGGTTTGCAAATATTGAGTTCGAAGATCTACAACAACTTGCAGAAAATGATAATAAAAATAGATTTACAATAATCGAATACAAGAATAATAAAAGAATAATGGCTAACTATGGTCATAGTATAGAATGGATTAATTTAGACTATACTAAAATTAAGCCTCCCCAACTTCTTTACCACGGTACAACCGAAAAGTATTATAAAAATATTTTAAAAGAAGGTATCAGAAAAATGGGGAGGAAATACGTTCACTTAAGTAAAACAAAGCAACAGGCCAGACAGGTAGGTAAAAGACGTACTAATAATCCAATAATATTAAAGATAGATGCTGAGAAGATGTATCAGGACGGTTATTCTTTTTTTAAAACTAACAGTGACATTATATTAACCGAGTATGTTGATAACAAATATATTGAAAAGACCAAATAAGATTTAAATAATAAGTAGGATTATAGGAGGATAAAATTGAACAGAACGCATATTTTCTCAATGTTTTTGATACTTATTATTAGTGTAGCTTTAATAATGAGTTCTAATTTAATATTAAGTAATGAAAGAATTAGAACTACTAATACATATGAGACAGAATTAAAGTATACAAGGGTTAATGAATTTTACAATCAAAAGCATTTTAAAAATGATGATGAATTCATATTTGATATAAAAATAAGAAACTACTATTTGAGAGAACATGATGTAGATCCCTGTTTAATGGAACAATTTGAATTTCATATAGTACAAAATGGTGAAACGCTTTGGTCAATTGCCCAAAAACATGGTATTAATATAGATACATTAATTGGTGCCAATAATATTGACAATATGAACCGAATAAAACCCGGGGACAGCCTTTTGATTCTACCGGTAAAGGGTATACTATATAAGATAGGACCGGGACAGAGTATTGAAGGTTTAGCTGAAAACTTTAACATAGAAGCCTCACTAATCAGATCCTCTAATAGTATAGCTCCTAATACGAAAGTTCAAACAGGCCGATTAGTCTTATTACCGGGGGCAAAACCCGAATTTGGTTACAAAGATAGGCTTGAGAAAATGTTAATCGCGCCTGTTAACGCCCGCATATCTTCTTATTACGGTAGAAGATGGGGTAGAATGCATGAAGGCGTTGATTATGCAGTAAATACTGGTACACCGATCAGGGCAGCGGGAGCCGGTCGAGTAGTGTTTAGCGGCTGGAGCAGTGGTTATGGAAAAGCGGTAATCATTGAACACAGAAAAGGTTTAAGAACCTTATATGCACATAACTCACAACTTTTAGTTCATGTCGGTGAATATGTGGAAAGAAATGAAGTAATATCAAAATCCGGTAATACTGGAAGAAGTACTGGACCACACTTGCATTTTGAAGTTCAGATTAACAGTAGAGCTGTTAATCCCTTAAACTACTTAAGATAAACTAATTAAAAAGAAGAATAATGGTATCTAACCGGTACCATTATTTATTTAACTAATATATGAACAATTATTCATATATTCATACAAAAGGGGGATAAATTAATGAGTTCAAATCATGATGAAAAATTAGTATGTAAAATAGATGGGATAGGGTGTGCAAGCTGTGCTTTGAAGATCGAAGAAAGATTAATTCAGCTTCCCCAAGTTAACGACGCTGATTTAAACTTAATGTCAAATAGCTTAGTACTAATTCTTAATAAGTATAACCAAAACTTAGAGAGTAAGATTAAAGAGATAGTAAAAGAAATTGAACCGAATCTTGACTTATCAGAGCCTGAGTTTTCTAACTTCAAAGAATATGAATATACTATTGGAAATATAAGCTGTGTTGATTGTATGAATAAAATTGAAACAGGTATTAAAGAATTATCAGAAGTTAGTAAAGTAAATATAAATTTCAACACTAATAAACTACGAGTTAAAAGTAAAGCTAATCCTTTTAATGATATTAAAAAGATAGTAGATAGTATCGAAGATAACGCTGTTATCAAAGAAAAGACAGCTGTAATATCCGAAAAGCAGGGGGGAAAAGGTCAAAACTTTCTTAACAAAAATAAAATAAGGATCTTCAATTTAATATTTGGAACCGTTCTCTTTTTAACTGCGATATTATATTCCAACCTTACTTTTATAAGAGATATAGGAATATACCAGGAAACAGTTAGTATCTTCCTATATCTTGCCACCTATATTTTAGTTGGTAGAAGTGTCCTTAAAAAAGCTGTTAACAATATCTTAAATGGCTTCTGGTTTGATGAATATTTCTTAATGAGTATTGCTACAATTGGAGCAATAATTATTGGAGAATATCCAGAAGCGGTCACTGTAATGTTATTTTACAGAATAGGAGAACTACTACAGAATAAGGCAGTTGATAATTCGAGAAGATCTATAAAAGATTTAATGGATATTAAACCCGATTATGTAAATATTATTAAAGACAATCAGCTTAAGAAAATTAAGCCAACCCAAGTAAGTGTTGGTCAAATAATTTTGGTAAAGCCCGGCGAGAAAGTTCCTTTAGATGGAGTAATTACGGAAGGTGATTCTGTGTTAGATACCTCTTCTTTAACCGGGGAATCAGCTCTTAAAAGCGTTAAAAAGGGAGATGAAATAAAAAGTGGGGTAATAAACAAAGAAGGGGTATTATATATAGAAGTTACAAGTCCCTATGAAGATTCAACTGTTGCCAAAATATTGAACCTGGTAGAGAGATCAGCCGAGAAAAAAGCTAAAACTGAAAAATTCATTACCAAGTTTGCTAAAGTATATACACCTATTATAGTAATATTATCAATATTAGTAACGATTGTGCCTGTTTTAATATTTAATGCATCTTTTGAAGTATGGCTTTACAGGTCCTTAATCTTCCTTGTAATTTCATGCCCATGTGCCTTAATGATTTCTATACCGTTAGGTTACTTCGGCGGGATTGGGAGATCATCTAAAAATGGAATATTAGTTAAAGGCAGTAACTACCTCGAGGAATTAAGAAAGGTCAAGACAATTGTATTTGATAAGTCCGGTACACTTACGGAAGGTCAGTTAAAAGTATTAAATATAGAAACTGCCAATGATTATAGTCAAGAAGAAATAATTGAATTAGCTGCTTCCGTAGAGAGTTTTTCCAACCACCCAGTGGCCAGGGCTATCCAGGAATATTATACTGGAAAACTTATCACGGATAAGATAACAGGAATTGAAGAAATTGCCGGTAAAGGGATTAAAGCAAAAGTTAATAAACAAAATATAATAATTGGTAATAAAAAATTATTAAAAAAAGAAGATATACCATTAGAAAATACAGATAATATTGATAATTTAATATTTGTAGCTATAGATGGTAACTATGCTGGTAAGATAGAAGTTGCTGAAAAGATAAAGGAAAGTTCTTTTAAATTAATGCAACAATTAGATGGTATCAAAAAGATAATGTTGACAGGTGATAATGAAGAAAAAGCGCAAATAGTTGCTGAACAGTTAAATGTTGACAAGTATTATTTTAGTATGCTGCCCGATGAAAAAGTATATATATTAGAGGAAATTTTAGATGAAACAAAAGAAGGAAAAGTTGCTTATGTGGGTGATGGTATTAATGATGCTCCCGTACTGGCGAGGGCTGATATTGGAATCGCAATGGGAGGACTGGGTACTGATGCGGCAATAGAAGCATCTGACCTCGTAATAATGAATGATAATCTAGAGAAAATAAAGACGGCTTTAGATAATAGCAATTTAACCAACAGAATTGTCTGGCAGAATATAATTTTAGCTTTAACTGTCAAAATAGCAGTATTATCTTTAGGTACAATCGGACTTGCATCGATGTGGAGTGCGGTCTTTGCTGATGTTGGTGTTGCCTTATTAGCAGTGCTTAATTCTACAAGAATTATTAAGAAATAGAGGGGATAAGATTATGGAAAAAGTAAAAAATTACTGTGAGGTCTGTGAGGTATTTGATCCTGATACTGAGGTAGTAAAAAAACTACAAGATAAAAAATTAGATGAGGATGTTATCTATGACCTGGCTGAAACTTTTAAAGTGTTAGGTGACCCTACCAGAATTAAAATATTATATGCATTAAAAGAACAGGAGTTATGTGTATGTGATCTATCCGAATTACTGGATATGAGTCCTTCCGCTATTTCTCATCAATTAAGGGTATTAAGGAATAATAAACTGGTTAAATTTAGAAAAGAAGGCCGGTCAGTTTATTATTCCCTAGATGATAAACATGTTATTTGTTTTTTGGGTCAGGGATTAAGCCACGTTTTAGAAGATAGATAATATTTATATTGCTGTTTTTATAATCCCTCCTCCAATTACAGTAGTATCATCATAAAATACTACTGATTGGCCTGGAGTTACAGCTCTTTGTATTTCATCAAAAATAACCTTGATCTTATTTTCAGTAACTGGAATTAATTCAGCTTTAAATGCTGGACTATTATATCTAATTTTAACGAGGGCTGTTCTTTTTTGAGTTAATTTTAGGACTGAAATATAGTTAACATTTTCAGCGATAAGTCCTTTAAAATAAACTTCTTTATTTTTACCAACTATTACTGCATTATTTTCTTTATCTAATTTTACTACGTAAAGGGGATGAGGGGCCGAAATTCCCAGACCTCTTCTTTGTCCCACAGTAAAATTATATAGGCCTTCATGTTCGCCCAATTTATTGCCGGCTGTATCTAAAATAGGTCCTTTTCCGGCTATTTCAGGATAATTATCATCTAAAAACCTTGTATAATCATTATCGGGCACAAAACAGATTTCTTGACTATCGGGTTTATTATATACGGCAAAGTTCATTTCTTTCGCTATTTTTCTAATTTCTTTTTTTGAATAGTCTCCTAAGGGCATTAAGGTGTGTTTTAACTGTTGTTGGGTAAAACCGTATAACATATATGTTTGATCCTTATGACTATCTTCAGCCTTTTTGAGTAAATACCTACCGTTAAACTTTTCTATCTTGGCATAATGACCGGTCGCAATATAGTCAGCCCCAATTTGCCTTGCCTTATTTAAAAGGGCCTTGAATTTAATTTCCTTGTTGCAAACGATACAGGGGTTGGGAGTATTTCCAATACTATATTCATTAACAAAATTATTTATTACTTCTTTTTGGAAAACATCTTTTAAATTAAAGGTATAATGAGGTATGCCAATTTTATCTGCTACCATCTTAGCATCTTCAATAGAAGATAATGAGCAGCAGCCTCCTTCCTCAGCCGGTTTTTGCTCATAATCAGGAAAAATTTCCATGGTACCCCCAATTACTTCATAATCTTTTTCTTTTAATAGGGCAGCAGTGACTGAACTATCAACCCCACCGCTCATAGCTGCAAGTACTTTCTTCATTTTTTTCATCCTTCATTTTTAATTAATA
>CAZGMM010000032.1:0-22621 GCA_964526845.1 uncultured Halanaerobiales bacterium
AAGAATATCTAATTGATAATAAATCATTTCTAGACTTTTATTTACCTTCGTAACTATGGTATAATTTAAGTAACAATTTCGGAGGTGGTAATCAATGAAAAAAGGTTACAATATTCCCGTAGATGAACTAAAGTGTGTATGTGATCCTGATATTTTTTCGTTTGAATCCACAGCTGAATTAGAACCATTTGAGGATGGAATAATCGGACAACAAAGAGCAGTAGATGCAATTGAAACCGGCATGAGAATCGAACATGAAGGATATAATATATATATCTCTGGTGTCACTGGCTCCGGCCGGTCCACTTATGCTAAAACCATAGCAGATAAGAAAGCAGCCAAAAAAGAGGTGCCGCAGGATGTAGTTTATGTATTTAATTTTGATAATCCGGAAAAACCAAAAGCGATGAAATTACCTCCGGGTACTGGTCTCATATTAGAGAGTGATATGGAAAACCTCATCAAAGATCTTAAAGAAGAGATACCAGAAGTTTTCCAGGGAGAAGAATATGATGAAGCCCGTAATAAGATTATGAAGCAGTACCAGGAAAAATCCAATGAAATTATGGAAGAATTCAATAAAGAAATTAGAGAAGAGGGCTTTACACTTCAAAATACAGCCCGAGGTACAGTCCCGGTACCTATCGATGAAGAAGGCAATGTAATTAAACAGGATGAATTTCAAAAACTGGATGAAGAAAAGAAAAGTGAACTGAGGGAAAAAAGCCAGGAAATTCAAAATGACATGGAAAAAATGATGAGAAGAATTAGAGAAATCAAGTCAGAAGCACAAGAAAAATTAAAAGAAATGGAAAAGAAATTAAGCCTGAATGTTATAGAACCGAGAATGGAAAGTTTAAAAGAGAAGTATGATGATATTGAAGAAATTAAACAGTATCTGGATAGAGTAAAACATGATATAACACAACATCTAGATAAGTTCAAAGAAGGGAACGGGGATAGTCAGCAGCAGAACCTTTCTCAACTATTCCAACAGCAGCAAAGTGATGAATCATTCTTTGTTAGATATAAGGTGAACTTGATAGTAGACAATAAAGAACTGGAAGGTGCACCCGTAATCTTTGAGCACAACCCAACCTATTATAATCTGTTTGGAAAGATAGAAGCTAAAAGTCAGTTTGGTACTTTAACCACTGACTTTACGATGATAAAAAGTGGTGCTGTTCATGAAGCAAGCGGCGGCTACCTGATCATGAAGGTAAGGGATCTTTTAACAAAACCCTTTGCCTGGGAAACCTTAAAAAGGATTCTAATCAATCAGGAAATAGTTGTTGAAAATATCGGTGAACAGTATAGGAGTATACCGATCAGTGGTCTAAAACCAGAGGGTGTTCCCATTGATGTGAAGGTAATATTAATTGGTAACCCCTATATCTATCAATTGCTCTACCATTATGACGAAGAATTTAAAAAGTTGTTTAAAATAAGGGCGGCCTTTGATTACGAAATGAAGCGTAATGAAGAAAACATGAAAAACTTCGCTTCCTTTATCGCTTCAATCTGTAGAAAAGAAGGTCTAAACCACTTTAAACCGGACGCTGTTTCAAAAGTTATCGAATATGGAAGCAGGATGTCAGAAGATAAAGATAAGATGACCGCCAAGTTCAATCAAATCTTAGAGTTGATCTATGAGGCTGACGCCCTCTCAGGTGTCAACGGACATGATCTAGTGGAAAGAAAAGACGTGAAACAGGCAATAGATGAAAAGATCAAAAGATCTAACCTGATCGAAGAAAAAATTCAGGAAAAAATCGAAGATGAGCATATCTTGGTAGATGTAGAGGGAGAAGAACCTGGTCAGATTAATGGACTTTCCGTTTATCAAACCGGGCAATATTCCTTCGGTCGACCTACCAGGATAACAGCCCAAACCTTTATGGGACAGGAAGGTGTAATTAATATTGAACGGGAAGCTGATATGAGTGGTAAGATCCACAATAAAGCGGTCTTAATCTTCTCTGGTTATTTGGGCAACCAATATGCTCAGGATACACCACTTAGTTTAAATGCTTCCTTAGCATTTGAGCAAAGTTATGGTGGTATTGAAGGAGATTCCGCCACCGCGGCCGAGTTAATCGCGATCCTTTCCTCAATTTCAGGTTATCCGGTTCGTCAGGATCTGGCGATTACCGGTTCTATGAACCAGAAAGGTAAGATTCAACCGATAGGTGGTGTAAATGAAAAGATTGAAGGCTTTTATAAAGTCTGTAAGAACAAAGAGATAACAGGTAATCAGGGAGTAATTATACCTGAACAAAATATAGATAACCTCATGTTAGAAGAAGAAGTAATTGAAGCGATCGAAGATGATAAGTTCCACCTTTACTCAATAAGTGAAATCGATGAAGCTATTGAATTAATGTTCGATAGACCAGCAGAAGAAGTACATGACAAAGTCCAAGAAGTCATGCAAGAAAAAGCGGAGAAAGCCGCTGAATTTAAAAGTAAAGGCAAAGGTAAGGGTAAGGAAGAATAAGAGGTGTTTTAATTGTATATCATTAAAGATGTAGATATAGTAATTAAAGATAAAGTACTAAAAAAACACGATATAAAGTTTACAGACCGCATTATAGATATTAAAAAGGGAATAACCAAGGAAGATAAATATCAAGTAATTGATGGATCAAATAAATTTTTAAGTCCTGGTTTTGTGGATATTCACTTACACGGCAGTTTTGGTATAGATATCATGAATGCAGACCAGCAGGATATAATAAGAATGACTGATGGTCTAAAAAAAGCAGGGACAACCTCTATCCTGACAACGGTGATGACCTCTTCCCAAGAAAGAATGGAAAATGCTATAAAAACAATTAAAGATGTAATAGCTGATGGTAATCAAGTCATAGAGGGAATTAACCTGGAAGGGCCATTATTGAATCCAAGTAAAGCTGGGGCCCAGGACAAAAGATATATGCAGGCTCTTAATAACAAAATGTTCGAAAAATATCAAGATTTAATTGAAATAGTGACAGTAGCTCCTGAAGTTGAGGGAGCTACTGTTTTAATTAATAAGTTAAAAAAACTGGGTATTGTCTCTTCAATAGGACATACCGATGCAACTTATGAAGAAAGTATGGCAGGTTTTGAAAATGGAATATCATTAGTAACACATCTATTTAACGGAATGAGAGGTATTCATCACCGTGAGATAGGAGCTGCCGGGGCAGCTTTACTTAAAGATGTGAGTGTAGAATTAATTGCTGACGGTATTCATGTTTCAAAACCTATGATAGAACTTATCTTAAGATTAAAAGATAAAAATAATATTATTTTAATAACTGATGCCCAACCGGCCGCCCTTTATGAGGGAGATGAAATAACTTTCAATGACAGGAAAGTAATATTAAAAGAGGGGAGTGCCCGTTATGAAGATGGGACCTTAGCCGGTAGTATTTTATCGATGCATCAGGCTGTTAAAAATATGGATAAATTTAGCGACCTTAAAATACAAGAAATAATCAAGATGGCTACTTTTAACCCAGCTCAAAAAATAGGAAAAGAAGATAAAATAGGTTCTATTGAGTTAGATAAACAGGCTGACCTATTATTATTAGATAAAAATCTTGAGATAGTAGAAGTTTTTAAAGAAGGTAAAAAAGTCAAATAATAAGTTCAGGAGTGAATAAATTGATAAAAATCGAAGCAGACCTGCATGTACACTCGATATTTAGTGGACATGCCTATTCAACTATTGATGAATTAGCAGAAGAAGCCAAAAATAAAGGACTTAAATTAATTGCGCTAACCGACCATGGACCCGCCTTACCGGGGGGAACCCACTTTAATTATTTTAACAACTTAAAGGTTCTACCTGATAAGATCAAAGGGGTTAAGGTATTAAAGGGTATAGAAGCTAATATCTTAAATGATGGCTCTCTTGACCTTGAAAAGAGATATTTTAGACATCTTGATTTTGTAGCCTGTGGTATCCATATGAATACCGGCTATACTAATACAACGGTCAAAGAGCATACTAAAGCGACCATTAACGCTATCAAAAACCCTTTAGTAGATATGATTACTCACCCTATTAATCTTTCTAATATGGTTGATATTAATGAAATAATAGAAGCCGCCAATGAATATGATGTGATCTTAGAAGTTAATGCGAGTTCGCATAAAGAAAACAAACAGGGCCGGGGAGACAAAAAATTAACGAGAAAGTTAGTAAAACTAGCAGTTGATAAGGGAAACCATTTAGCTTTAAATAGTGATGCCCATTATCGGGATATGGTTGGTGATTTAAGTAATCTAGATCCCATCATAAATGATGGCATTATTACCAATGATGACATTATCAATTCCAGCCTTGATAAAGTGCTGCAATTTCTAGATAATAAAAAAAGCAAAATTGAGTATATTTAAGATATTGAGATTTAATTTAAATTAATCGGCAATAAGTAAAATTATTGCCGGTTTTTTAGATTTGAAATTTATCATATTTTGATTATAATAATAAGTAGAAAGTCAAGAAAAGTCAGTAAGTCAAATAAAGTCAAAAATAAATCTCAGGAGGTGTCTGTATGTTTGATTTAATTCCACGTCGTAACCGCAGGAGTCAAAATGAAATGACCGAGAGAAGTGAAGATCCTTTTGATGCCCTTTGGGACAGTTTCTTTAACAATGTGATGGATCGTTCTAAGTTGGGTTTTAGAACTGATGTTAAAGAAAAGGATGATAAGTATATTATAGATGCCGAACTACCTGGAATGAATAAAGAAGATATCCAGGTAGAGATGGACGACAATTATCTCACCATTTCTGCCAACAATGAAGAATACACTGAAGAAGAAGAGGAAGGATATATTAGAAAAGAAAGAAGAAAAGGTAGCTACTGCAGAAGCTTCTACATTGAAAATATCAAAGAAGATGAAATAGAAGCTGAATACAACAATGGTATCCTAGAAATTACACTCCCCAAAAAAGAAGAAACTGTAAGTAAGAAGAAGACAATAGATATAAAATAAATGAAATCCCAACTATAATCCCGGTTTAACCGGGATTTTTTATTTTTTAATAATAAAAGTTAAAAAATGCACATAATATGGAACGGTTTTTGCATAATATATATGAATAGAATAAAATTAAACTATAATATTTGTATAATAAGTAAAGGGGGAGTTTTTAGTGAAAGAAGCAGCAGTAATTGGTGCTGGCACCATGGGTAATGGTATAGCCCAGGTAATAGCAGATGCAGGTTATCAGGTTATACTTTTAGATGTTAATGAGGAAGAATTAAAGAAGGGTTTAGAAACTATTGAACAAAATTTAGACCGGGCGATCAAAAAAGAGAAAATCAAAGAAAGTGACAAGAACTTAATCCTAGATAGAATTACCACTGCAACGGAATATGAAGAGATAAAAAATGTTGATATCGTAATAGAAGCTGTACCCGAAAAGATGGAAATCAAAAAGGAAGTTTTTAAACAGTTAGATGAAACCCTGGCTGAAGATGTAATCATTGCAAGTAATACTTCGGCCCTTTCACTGACTGAATTGGCAACCGTAACCAGTCGGCCGGAGAAAGTGGTAGGCATTCACTTTTTCAATCCGGTAACCGTGATGCAGTTGGTAGAGTTAATTAATAATATAATAACAAGTGAAGATACCTTTAATAAGGCTCGTGATTTTGTTGATTCCTTAGGTAAGTCAGCGATTGAAGTGAATGAATCACCCGGATTTGTGGTGAACCGTCTATTAATTCCGATGATTAATGAAGCGATCTTTTTAGTAGAAGAAGATGTCGCCACTCCAGATGATATTGATACCGCCATGAAGTTAGGGGCAAACCATCCTTTAGGACCCCTCGCTTTAGCAGATTTAATCGGTTTAGATGTCTGTCTTTCCATTATGGAAACCCTGCAGAGTGAGTTTGGAGATCCTAAATATAGGCCCGCCCCTTTGCTCAAAAAAAAGGTTAGGGCTGGCCAGTTAGGTAGAAAAACCGGAGAGGGATTTTATCAATACTAAGAGAGAAGGGATAACAAATGGATTTTAAAAATATTATTACCAAAACTGAAGACAAAAAAGCTGTGATAGAAATTAACCGCCCCGAGGCTCTCAATGCCTTAAATATTGAAACATTATTAGAGATTGAGGAAGCTATGCACCTTATTTCAGAGGATAAAAATATTCGGGTCATTGTAATAACCGGGACCGGAGATAAGGCCTTTATTGCCGGGGCAGATATTAAAGAGATGAAAGACATGGAACCTGTAGAAGCCGAATCTTTTGCAAATCTAGGCCAGCGGGTTTTTAATAAGATTGAGAACTGCCGGAAGCCTGTAATTGCGGCCGTCAATGGTCATGCTTTAGGTGGGGGCTGTGAATTAGCTTTAGCCTGTGATATTAGAATTGCCAGTAAAAATGCCCAGTTTGGTCAGCCGGAAGTAGGGCTCGGGATATTACCGGGCTTTGGCGGCACACAACGACTGGGTAGAATCATTGGTGAAGGCCTGGCTAGAGAGTATATATATACCGGCCGATATATCAGTGCAGAGCGAGCAGAAGAGATTGGGCTTGTTAACCAATTAGTTGAATTAGATCAATTAGATGAAAAGGTAGATGAAATTGCCGGGGAAATAATTAATAATTCACCCTGTGCAATCAGTCAGGCCAAAAAAGCAATAAACTTTAGTGCTAATGCCGGTAAAACGGAAGGAATGGAATATGAGGCCCAGTTATTTGGGCTCTGTTTTAGTACCCATGACCAGGAGGAAGGAATGCGGGCTTTTATAAACCGAGAAAAACCAGAATTTGAAGATAAATAAAAATTGACTTTATCTTACAAGGAGGCTGTCAATGAATAAAGTTGTTGAACTAAATGATTTAGATGGTTTATTTAAAGATGACCTTACTATTATGATCGGTGGATTTTTAAACTGCGGAACGGCTGAAACTATTTTAAATTATGTAAACCAACTGGGTATTAAAAATTTAACAATAATTGTTAATGACGCAGGCTTTAATCAGAAAAGCAAAGGTAGTTTTTTAGCAAATGCAGATATAAATAAGATGATAACTTCACACATCGGGACAAATCCGGATATTGGTAAAAAGATGAATAGTGGAGAAATAGAAGTAGAATTAGTTCCCCAGGGTAATTTAATTGAACAAATCAGATGTGAAGGGGCCGGTTTAGGAGGAGTATTAACACCCATCGGGATAGGAACTCAGGCTGAAGAAGGTAATAAAGTAATGGAAGTAGATGGCAAGAAGTACATACTGGCTACTCCCTTAGGAGCTGATATAGCAATTATTAAGGCCTGGCGGGCTGATGAAAGCGGCAATTTGATCTATAGGTATTCTGCCCGCAACTTTAATCCGATTATGGCTATGGCGGCAGATACGGTGATAGCTGAAGCGGAAGAGGTTGTTAAAAATGGTGAGCTAGAGAACAATAACATAGAGACTTCCAATATTTTTGTTGACTATATTATAGAGAGCGACAAAGAGTTATTATAATTATCTATTAAAAGCGAGGGAAAGGGTGAGTTGATGTCCGAGGTTAAAAGCAAGATAGCCAGCCGTATAGCAGAAGAGATTGCAGATGGTGATGTATTGAATTTAGGTATTGGGATCCCCACTTTAGTTTGTGACTACATACCTGATGATATTGAAGTAAATATCCATTCTGAAAATGGTCTAATAGGACTTGATAGGGAAGCTGAAGAAGGATTTGAAGATAAAGATATTATAAATGCAAGCGGCCGGTATGCTACTATTAAAAATACAGGTAGTTTCTTTGATACCGCGATGTCCTTTAATATAATTCGAGGTGGTCATTTGGACATGACCGTATTGGGAGCACTTCAGGTAGACCAAAAGGGTAATATTGCGAACTGGATGATTCCCGGCAAATTAGTTCCCGGTATGGGTGGGGCAATGGACTTAACAGTGGGAGCAAAGAGAGTTGTTTGTGCCATAACCCATCAGACTAAAAAGGGAGAATCTAAGATAAAAAAAGTGTGTAATCTACCTTTAACTGCAGCCGGTGAGGTTGATTTAATAGTCACCGAACTGGCGGTAATGGAAGTCGATGAAAAAGGCTTAATTTTAAAAGAGATAGCGGAAGGGGTAACTTTAGAGGAGGTAATTGATAAGACTGAAGCAGATTTGATCATTAGTGATGATTTAAAAGAATTTTAAGTAGAAAAGCAAAAGGGCACCGCGAGGTGCCCTTAAAATATTTCTATTCATTTATCGTATAATAGCCGTTTTCAATTAGTTTGGCTACTCCCCGATTTACTTTATCTCCCTCATGTTTAGACTTATCATAGCCTGGTTCTGTATAGGCATAAATATTACCTTCATAATTTCTTAGGATAACCTTGTTTTCAGCCTGAGAGATCATATACTGGGGGCTGACCGGGATTTTACCTCCCCCACCGGGTGCATCTATTACATATGTTGGTACCGCCATTCCGGAAGTGTGCTGTCTTAATGACTCAATAATCTCTATACCCTTGCTGACAGAAGTCCTGAAATGTTCAATACCTTTAGAAAGGTCACACTGGTATAAGTAATAGGGTTTGATTCTAATATATAAAAGCTTTTGTACTAGTTTTTTCATTATGGCAGGTTGATCATTAATACCTTTGAGTAAGACGGACTGATTGCCGACCGGTATTCCGGCATAGTTTAATTTTTCAATAGCCTTTTGAGCTGTCTCAGTTATTTCTTTTGGATGATTAAACTGTAAATTTAGATAGATCGGGTGGTATTTTTTTAACATTTCAACTAGATTTTCTGTAATCCTCTGCGGCATTACAACAGGTGTTCTGGTCCCGATTCTTATAATCTCTACGTGATCTATTGCCCTTATCTTTTTTATAATTTGTTCTAATTTATCATCAGAAACTAATAGAGCATCTCCCCCGGATAAAAGTACATCTCTTATGTTTTCATCACTTTTAATATATTCTACCGCTTTATCGATCTTATCCATCGGCATTGACTTATCGGTAACACCGGCAAACCTTCTTCTAGTACAGTGACGGCAGTACATTGAGCACTGGTCTGTAATTAATAGCAGTACTCTATCGGGATAACGGTGGGTAAGCCCCGGCACCGGTGAATCTACATCTTCATGTAAAGGGTCTTCCATATCGGCATTTCCCATATTCAATTCATTAGAAGTGGGGACGGCCTGTTTGCGGATAGGACAGTCTCTATCACTATAATCCATTAAGGTTGCATAATAAGGGGTGATAGCCATCCTGAGGGTATTTAAAGAGCCCTCAATTTCTTCTTTTTCTTTCTCATTTATATCAATTACTTGTTGTAAGGTTTCTACATCGGTAATTCTGTTGCGAACCTGCCAGTGCCAATCGTTCCATTCCTCTTCTTTCACATCTTTCCATAAATCATACTTTTTATAATTTCGCATTGTCTACCTCCTATAAAGCAAAAATATATTAATACCACCATATTTAATATGCAATAATCATTCCAGTTGACTTTGCTGTTGAAGATAAATATATAATGTAATATAATTAAGATTGTTGATAAAAATATTATTAGTTAGGAAGTGGTTTTATGCATAAAACTCCGCGAGCCAATATTAATTTGGTTAACATAAAAGAAAATGCCAGGATTCTCAAAGATGAATGTGATAAAAGGGGAATAAATGTAACCGGTGTTGTGAAGGGAAGCGCCGGTGATTTAAGGGTCATCAATTCAGTAGTAGAAGGCGGTATTACTACCCTGGGTGATTCCCGTATGAAAAACATCATCAAGATGAGAGAAGCAGGTTTTGAAAATGAAATGGTACTGCTTAGACTACCCCGTTTATCTGAGATAAAAAAGTTAATTAAGTATGTAGATATTAGTTTAAATTCTGAACTAGTCACCTTAGAAAGCATCGGGAGAGCCGCCATAAAAAAAGATAAGGTACATAAGGTTATTATTATGGTGGATGTAGGAGATTTAAGAGAAGGTGTCCTTGTTAAGGATTTTATGGACTTCATGGAAGATGCTCTTGATATTGAAGGGATTAAGATAATCGGTCTAGGCACCAATGTGGGTTGTTATGGTGGGGTCTTACCTACTTATGACAATACTAATATATTACTTGATTTAAAAGAGCAGGTCAAAGAAAAGTATGGTTATGACCTGGAGGTAGTATCGGGTGGTAATACAGCTACCACCATCTTATTTGAGGAAGATGAACTACCGGCCGGTGTCAATAATTTAAGAGTAGGAGAAGGTCTAATTCAGGGTACAGATGTAACCCATCAAAGAGATATTCCATTTTTAAACAGTAATAATATAACCTTAACGGCTGAAATAATAGAATTAAAGGATAAACCTTCTATACCTACCGGCCAGATCGGTCATGATGCCTTTGGTAACAAACCGAAATTTGAAGATAATGGAATTAGAAAAAGAGCCATCCTGGCAGTGGGCAGACAGGATGTTAAAGTGGAAGGGATGACACCTTTGATAGAAGGTGTTGAAATAATAGGAGCCAGTAGTGACCACTTATTATGTGATGTTACTGACTCCCCTCAAGATTTACAGATTGGTAGTGAGATAGAATTTAAATTAAATTATGGAGCTATGCTTAAAGTAATGACTTCTGAATATGTTAACAAAAAATATATTAGTTCAGTTTAATATTCAAATACTAAATCTGAATTTCTGTAAGTACTTCTTACTTTAAGATTAACTAAATCTTCTGGATTAACAGTAAGGGGATTTTTATTTAAAGTAATGAAATCAGCTTGATAACCTTCTTTAATTTTACCCTTACTATCTTCTTGGAAATTTTGATAAGCAGGCCCTGTGGTATAAAGCTGCAGGGCTTTTTTAATTCCAATAATTTCATTGGGATGCCAGCTTTTTTCCTGAGTTTTATTAGGTTTTTTTCTTTTGACAGAGGCATATATGCCGTAAAGTGGATTGATATCTTCAACCGGGGCATCAGAGCTTCCGGCCAGTTTAATTCCTTTTTCCAAAAGGCTCCGCATTCTATAAAGGCTTTGTGACCTTCTTTTGCCCAACCTTTTATCTGCCATTTTATAGTCAGAACTGATAAAAGTAGGCTGGATGGAAAGCACCATATTATTCTTTTTAACCCGTTCCATAATTTTCTCATCGAGCATTGAAGCATGTACAATAATCGGTCTAAGGTTTTTATTAGAATATTTTTTATTCATTTTTTCGTAAATCTTACTCACAATTTCGACGGCTTTAATTCCTATAGCATGGATAGCCGGCTGAAAATCTAACTGATAAGCCATATCTACTAGTTCTTCTAGCTTATCTTTATCAAATAAGAGCTGTCCTTTGGTAGTAGTATCATCTGTGTAATGTTTTCTAAGGGCCGCCGTTCTGCCCCCTAAAGAGCCGTCGAACATAAACTTCACAGGCCCGGTTTTAAGACCTTCAATATCCCTTGTTTTTTCTCTTATCTTTTGATAATAATCGAAATCTTCTTTTTCCGATACTCTCAGCTGTAAAGTAATATCCAATGGTATTTCATCTTCTTTTGCTAACTCTAAGTAACTATTAAAAATATCTTCTCGATATTTTTTATGCCCCATGTCGTCGGTATGGATAGAGGTTATACCATTTTGTAAAAAATCGCGGGCGGAGTTCTTTAAGATACTTTTAAATCTTTTTTTCTGTCTTTCCAGGACGATATCATCGATAATACCGATTGACTCATCCTGCAGCTCACCGGTGGGAAAACCATCCTTATCTTTAACTATTTTACCTCCGGCCGGATCGGGAGTATCTTTATCTATCTTAGCTAGATCTAAGGCTTTGGAATTGACAAAGGCCAGGTGTAGACATCTTCGTTTTACTAAGATAGGAACATTTTTAGATAATTTATCTAATACGTATCTATCTAGTTTTTCAACACCGCCAAACTGTTCTTCGTCCCAGTTGATAACTGTAATCCAGCTTTCTGGGGGTGTCTTATCTGCTTTGTTTTTGATTTTACTGTAGACTTCATCGATAGAACTACAGTTTTTTAAGTCGATACTTTCTTTTAGTAGAGAATAGTAAAAATAATGGAGATGTCCATCATTAAAAGATGGTGATACATATTTGTTATTAAGATCAATCACTTCTGCAAAGTTTTCATACTTGCCGAGCAGATCTTTTGTCTGACCGGTTTCTTTAATTTTTCCATTGGTAGTTAAAAAAGCATCTGTATTTTGGTTGTTAATCACATTACCATTGATAAAAAGTTTTGAATTTGGCATTTTCTCACCTCATTATATTATCTTCCACAAAGCAGATATTTATTCCTTTTTTGCGCAAGAAATTTTTCTAATATGCAAAATAACTTGCATTAAAAGGCAGGTTTATATTATTTTAAGTAGAATAGTTAAGATAAGCGAAAAAAATTCAGGGGGATATATATGAACACAAAATGGATTAAATCGGAAAAAAGTTTAAATAGTAAAAGCCTTTGTAAGATGTTAAATAATTTAAATGAGGGGATCCATGTAGTTGATAGCAAGGGGACTACTATCTTATACAATAAAAAGGCTTCTGAAATTGATGGATTACAGCCGGAAGAAGTAATAGGGAAAAACCTGTTTGAAGTTTTTCCCTCTTTAACCTTGGAGACCTCTACTTTGATGAAAACTCTAAAAAATGAAGAAAAACATTTAAACCATCGACAGACTTTTATAAATTATAGGGGTAATAAAATTACGACTATCAACCATACCTTTCCTATTAAATTTGCGGATGATAGCAATGGAGCTGTTGAGATATCGAAGGATATTACCCAGACCGAAGAGTTGGTTGATGATATCACTAATTTAAGGAATAAATTAAAAGATAACAGTAATTCAACTGAAAGTAAAAAAGATGTTGATAATAATACCAGTTTTGAGTTTGCCGATATTATCGGCCAGAACCCCAAATTTAACAGTTCGGTCAGTGATGCCATGAAATGTGCTAGAAGTGATTCGTCTGTATTAATATATGGTGAGACCGGAACAGGTAAAGAGCTTTTTGCCCAAAGTATACATAATGCTTCCCGAAGGAAAAACCAGGAGTTTATCGCACAGAACTGTGCTGCTCTACCAAAAGATTTATTGGAAGCACTTCTTTTCGGGACCGAAAAAGGTAGTTTTACCGGGGCCAAAAGCAAGCCCGGTCTTTTTGAGATGGCCGATGGCGGAACTATTTTACTTGATGAAATTAACTCTATGGACCTGGCTTTACAGGCCAAGCTATTAAGGGTCCTGCAGGACGGCAGGATCAGAAGAATCGGGGGCCAAGAAGAAAAGGAAGTTGATGTAAGGATCATTACAACCATGAACATGCACCCCGACAAGGCTTTTGAAGAAAACAGGTTAAGGGAAGACCTCTATTACAGATTAAGTGTAGTATATATTTATCTACCCCCTTTACGGGAAAGAAAAGATGATATAATGCTTTTAACAAAGAACTTTATTAAGCATTATAATCAGAAATTCAACAAAGATATCAAGGGTTTAGAACCTGAATTGAAAAAGATCTTTAAAAATTACAGCTGGCCGGGCAATGTAAGAGAATTAAAACATGTGATCGAAAGCGCCTATAATATAAAACAGTATGGAGATATGATCGATATCGGGGACCTGCCTGGTTATATAATTGAAAGATTAGACCATAATCGTAATATAGATAAAGACAAGAATAGTTTTAGAGAACATGAAGTTGAAAATACAAGTGAATTACCTTCTTTAGACCAGTATTTAGAAGATATTGAGTTAAACCTAATAGAAAGTGCTTTAGAAAAGACAAATAATAATATAAGTGCTGCAGCCCGTAAGTTGGATATTTCCAGGCAGTCCCTGCAGTATAAGATAAAAAAATATAATCTAAAGGATAACTAGGAGTGAGGATATGGATATTACATTAATTTTAGTATTTTTAATTGCCGGTTTTATCATAGGATACTTTAAACCCCTGCCCGATATTTTTTATAGATTTTCAGGATATATCACAGAAGTCGGTTTAATTATATTGCTCGGATCGATGGGAGCTCGTATTGGCGTAGATGAGAAGATTATCAATAAGCTGGGAGTTATTGGACTTAAATCATTTACGCTAGCTTTATTTAGCATCATCGGGAGTGTTTTATTATTAAAAATATTTTCCACTATAATTAAAAGTAATTATCAAAAAGCTGAGCAGGAAAAACCGATGGAAGAGGGTAAGTCTGACCACAGACTGACCATAATAATCTTAATATCGATTATTATCGGTATCATTTTAGGCTTAACTATATTAAAATCAGACTACTTACCGATCATAGAAGTAATTACCACTTATGCCCTGGCTGTTTTATTATTCGGGGTAGGAGTGGATATTGGGTTAAATAAAGAGGCCTTTCGAGAACTAAAGATTTTAGGTTTTAAGATAATATTGATCCCCATTTTAATTATATTAGGGACTTTTTTAGGGACTTATATCGCAGGTCTCTTTTTAAATATGGTGGCCCAGGACGCCCTGGCGGTAGGAGCTGGCTTCGGCTGGTACAGCCTATCAGCGGTCCTGATTACCAAGATTCACAGTGTAGAACTGGGATCCATTGCCTTTTTAACAAATGTATTTAGGGAATTAATTACCATAGTTTCCCTGCCCTTTATTGTCAGGTATATTGGTAAGATTCCGGCCATTGGTCCGGGGGGAGCTACCACTATGGATGTGACCCTTCCTATTGTAAAAAAATTCGCGGGTGAAGAGACCGCCATTCCCGCTTTTATTAGTGGGGTAGTTCTTTCCACCCTGGTTCCTATTTTGGTTCCATTTATTTTAAGTTTTTAATAATATGATTATGGCATAATAATTGCATTTTCTTTAAAAGGGGCAAAAAGAATGGATTCTAAATTAAGCAATTTAATAATTAATAAAAAAATCAAAACCGTATCTATTATTGGTTTAGCTAAAAATACGGGTAAAACCGTGACCTTAAATCAGCTTATTGAAGAACTATATTTAAAAGGATATAAGCTGGGATTTTTATCATATGGTCGGGATGGAGAGAGCATTGATTTAATTACCGGACAGTCCAAACCTCCCGTTAAGGTCTATCCCGGCAACTTTTTTATAACGGCTGAGAGAGCCCTAAAGGGGGCTGAAATAAAGTATCAAAAGATTAAAAGTACTGATATTTCTTCAACCATGGGTAATGTCAACCTCTATCAGTCTTTAAGTGAAGGGGAAGTCCAGCTGGTGGGGATTAACCGTTTAAGCCAGTTAATTTATGTGAGGGGCCTTTTGCTTAACAAGGTTGATTACCTTTTAATTGATGGAGCTTTAGACCGCAGGAGTTCAGCCCTGCCCAAAATAAGTGGGGCAGTTGTTTTATCAACCGGGGCTGTAATAGGTAAAGATCTAAATGATGTCGTTGATAAGACAAAGTATGAAGTGGCAAAATTGAAGCTGTCCACTTTAACCAATACGGATGACCTGGTTACTTTACAGAAATTTGATCAAAATAAGGAAAGTGTCTTGTGGACTGATGAGGATGAAATAATCAGTTTTAAAACCCCCACTTCCCTCTTGCTTTTAAATGAAATTGAAGACTATTTAAAAGAAAGTGAAAGAGGGGTTAAATACATATTTATCAACGGAGCCTTTACCAATACCATCAGCCGCCGTATTATTAATTTAAATAAGGATGATATCACGGTTATTATTCCTGACTCGACTAAAATATTTTTAGATAAGATGGGGTATAACAAGTTAGTGAAAAATAATATTAAGTTAAAGGTTCTTTACCCTCTTAAGCTGATCGCTTTAACAATCAATCCTTTTAATCCAGAGGGTAAAAGTTTAGATGATGATAAGTTTTTAAATAATATAGCAAAAAACTTTGATATTCCTGTTTTTAATGTAAAAGCAAAGGAATATTGAAAGGAGGAGTACCTTGGCAATAAAACTAGATTTAGACCAAAAGTTAATCGATCTTTGTAGAACTTATACAGCAGACATTGCAGATGACATTGAAGACAAGATAGCCCAAAATACCACAACCTCAGTTGAGAGGACTGTTTTAAGATTACTGGGAGTAGATGGAGTAGACGAGCATGGTATACCTCTTCCCAATGTGATTGTTGAAAAGGTACAAAAAGAAGGAAAATTACACAGAGGTATTTCTTACTGGTTTGGTAATGCATTATTACAGACCGAACTAAAGGTGCAAGAACTGGCTCAGGCGATTGCTGAAGATGAAATAGATCTTTTTGCACTTGCCCAGGCAGGTAATGAAAAGGTCTACAAGCACTTATTAAAACTGGCCAGAGCCAAAGCAGATGAGATCAGAGAGAATGTAAAAACAAGAAAAGAGATGAAAGATGAACATCCGCCGGGACCTAAACCCTGGCTTTATGTGATTGTGGCCACCGGTAATATTTATGAAGATGTAAAACAGGCAAAGGCAGCCGCCCGTCAGGGAGCCGATATTATTGCTGTTATTCGCAGTACTGCCCAAAGCCTTTTAGACTATGTACCTTATGGTCCCACCACAGAAGGATTTGGAGGTACCTATGCGACCCAGGCAAACTTTAAGATAATGCGGGAAGCCCTGGATGAAGTTAGTAAAGAAGAAGGGCATTATGTACAGTTAGTCAATTACTGCTCCGGTTTAGCTATGCCCGAAATTGCGGCAATGGGTGCAATCGAAAGACTGGACATGATGTTAAATGATGCCATGTACGGCATCCTGTTTAGAGACATCAATATGAAGCGTACCTTTGTGGATCAGCATTTTTCCCGCATGATCAATGCTTATGCTGGGGTGATAATTAATACGGGTGAAGATAATTATCTGACAACTGCCGATGCAGTAGAAGAGGCCCATACAGTTTTAGCTTCCCAGTTTATCAACGAAGAGTTAGGTCTAAGAACTGGGTTATCGAAAGAACAGCTCGGTTTAGGACATGCCTTTGAAATTAATCCCGATATTGAAGACAGTTTTTTGATGGAGATCGCGCAGGCCCAGATGGTTAGGCAGATTTTTCCGGATTCACCCCTAAAATATATGCCGCCGACTAAGTATATGAACGGAGATATATTTAGAGGCCAATTGATGGATGGTATGTTCAATATGGCTTCAATTATGACCGACCAGAGTATTCAACTTTTAGGTATGTTAACAGAAGCAATACACACACCTTTCATTCAGGATCGGGCCTTAAGTATTGAAAATGCTAAACATGTATTTAATTCGGCTCGTAATATCAGTGATGAAATTCAGTTTAAACCTGACGGCAAGATCCAAAAAAGGTCCAACCAGGTTTTAGAAGAGACAGCCGAGATACTACATGAAATTGCTGAAAAAGGACTGATGAAGTCCTTATCAGAAGGTATTTTTGCTGATATCAAGCGCCCAATGGACGCTGGTAAGGGATCAGATGGTGTAATTGAAAAATCTCCCGACTACTTTAATCCTTTCATTGATATATTCGAAGAGGAGTTGGATTTAGATGCTGGATAAAGATAACCTGATAAAAGCATATGGAGATACCTATAATGACGGCAAAATACAGCTTAGTTTTACTCTACCCGTACAAAAAGGAGTAGAAGCTGAAGAAGCAGCCCGGGTCTATTGTGCAAAGATCGGCCTAAAAGAGGTAGAAGTAGTGCATATGAAAGATCTTAAAGAGGGATTTACCTTTTTTGTTGTTTATGCAGTGGCTAATGCTTTTGTTGATCTGAATAAGATCAATGTAGCCAAGATTGAAACCGAAGAGATGACCTATTATGAGATTAATGACTATATCAAAGAAAAAATAGGGAGGGAGCTTACGGTAGTAGGGGCCTGTACCGGTTCAGATGCCCATACAGTCGGATTAGATGCCATCCTAAACATGAAGGGTTATGCCGGAGAATACGGCCTGGAGAGATACCCTCAGTTCGATACATATAATATGGGCAGCCAGGTTCCCAATGAAAAGTTGATTGAAAAGGCCGTTAAAAATGAAGCTGATGCAATTTTAGTTTCCCAGGTAGTTACCCAGAAGAATATTCATATAAAAAATTTAACCGAGTTTGTAGAGATCTTAGAAGCAGAAGGTTTAAGAGATGACTTTATTTTAGTATTAGGTGGTCCGCGTATCAGTCATGAACTGGCTTTAGAATTAGGTTTTGATGCTGGATTTGGTTCGGGTACAAAACCAAATCAAGTAGCATCCTATATAGCACAAAAAGTTTATCAAAATAACGAGAAATAATTAGTGAGGTGGAAAGATTGGAAACAGAAGTAATGATAAGAATGAGAATGAGTACAAATGATGCCCATTATGCCGGCAATTTGGTCGATGGTGCTAAGATGTTAGAACTTTTTGGTGATGTTGCAACTGAGTTATTAATTAGAAGTGACGGAGATGAAGGACTCTTTTTATCTTATGACGATGTTGAATTTACAGCACCTGTTTATGCCGGTGACTTTATTGAGGCTAAAGGTAAAATAGTTAAGAAAGGCAATACTTCCCGTAAAATGGAGTTTGAAGCTCATAAAGTAATAGCACCAGTTCAGGGAGCAGAATTTGATTCCGCCTGTGAAGTTTTAGATGATCCAATATTGGTCTGTAAAGCAAGTGGTACCTGTGTGGTACCAAAAGAAAGGCAGAGATAATAACCATGGATAAATTAATTATTACCGCCGCTATCTGTGGGGCCGAGGTTACCAAAGAAGATAATCCCAATTTACCTATAACAGCAGAGGAATTAGCCGAAGAAGCCTTAAAAGCAGAACAAGCGGGAGCGTCGATTATACATCTTCACGTGAGAGATGAAGATGGTAACCCCACCCAGTCTAAAGACGTCTTTAAAAAGGCAATTGATAAAATGGAAGAAAAAGGAGTTAAGGCCATCATTCAGCCCTCGACCGGGGGAGCGGCCGGCATGACCTGGCAGGAGAGGATTCAACCTGTTTATTTAAAACCCGAGATGGCAACGTTAGACTGTGGTACCACTAACTTTGGTGACGATATATTTGTGAATGATCTACCTTTGATGAGAAGTTTTGCCAACGAGATGGATAAATATGACGTTTTACCAGAATTGGAATGTTTTGAAGTGGGACATATTTATAACGGCTTAAGGTTAAAAAAAGAAGGCCTATTAAAGAAACACCTACATTTCGACCTGGTCTTAGGTGTCCCCGGAGCCATGCCTGCTTCTGTTAAAAACTTGCTATTTATGGTTGAGCACTTACCAGAAGAAGCGACCTGGACAGCGGCTGGAGTCGGCCGGTATCAGCTGGAATTAGCCTACCATACAATTATCATGGGCGGGCATGTAAGAGTTGGTTTTGAAGACAATATTTATTACAAAAAAGGTGAGTTGGCTAAAAGTAATGCTCAATTAGTGAAAAGAGTTGTGCGTTTAGCTAAGGAATACGGACGTGAAATAGCCAGTCCTCGAGAAGCAAGGAAGATTTTAGAGATAAATTAAACGGAGGTGGAGATTATTAAGTATAATTTTGAAGATTTAAGTGCGCTTTTTATCAACTGTACTTTAAAGAAATCACCCCGTCAATCACATACGAGAGGTTTGATAGATGTTTCTAAACATATTATGGAAAAACATGATGTAGATGTTGAGGTAATCAGGGCAGTTGATTATGATATTGCGACCGGTGTTTATCCTGATATGACCGAAAAAAACTGGGATAAGGATGATTGGCCGGCCATCCAGGAAAAAGTTTTATCGTCCGATATTTTAGTACTTGGTACTCCGATCTGGCTCGGTTCAAAATCTTCGGTCTGTAGTAACGTAATTGAAAGGTTATATAGTTATTCGGGCCAGGTTAATGAGGAGGGCCAATACATATATTATGGAAGAGTTGGGGGCACTATAATTACGGGTAATGAGGATGGTGTAAAACACTGTGCGATGAACATCCTTTACTCACTCCAGCATTTAGGCTATGTAATTCCACCCCAGTCCGATGCGGGCTGGATTGGTGAGATCGGTCCCGGACCGTCCTATTTAGATGAGGGTTCCGGCGGCTCTGAAAATGAATTTACCAACCGGAATACTACCTTTATGACCTGGAATTTAATGCATATGGCAAAGATGCTAAAAGATAATGATGGTATACCAGCTTATGGTAACCAGAGAACAAAATGGGATGAAGGATATAGGTTTGATAATCCTAATCCCGAATATAGATAATTACTAGGAGGTAATAAAAAAATGAAAAAAGGAAATAAATACGGGCTACATAGAGTAATAGAACCAAAAGGAATACTGCCCCAACCGGCTGAAAAAATAGATAACACAATGGAGATATATGATAATGAAATTTTAATCGATGTGGAAATATTAAATATAGATTCAGCCAGTTTTACCCAGATTAAAGAAGAAGTGGGAGAAGATGAAGAAAAAATAAAGGAAAAGATGAATGAAATAGTGAATAAAAGAGGTAAGCACCATAATCCCGTGACTGGTTCCGGCGGGATGTTAATTGGTAAAGTGGCCGAGATTGGAGAAAAATTAAAGGACAGAGACCTTAAAGTGGGAGATAGAATCGCTACCTTAGTTTCACTTTCTTTAACTCCCCTTAAAATAGAAAAAATTAAGAAGGTCCATAAAGATATCGACCAGGTTGAAGTAGAGGCCCAGGCAGTTCTTTTTGAAAGTGGAATTTATGCTAAACTACCGGCTGATATGAAAGACACCCTGGCTTTAGCGGTATTAGATGTGGCTGGAGCAGCTGCTCAGACCGCTAAGTTAGTAAGACCGGGTGATAATGTCTTAATTATTGGAGCCGGTGGAAAGTCCGGCTTACTCTGTTTACATGAAGCTAAAAAAAGAGCGGGAGTAACCGGGACCGTGATCGGAATGGGCCATAGTGATTATAGTTGTGAGAGAATTAAAGAACTAGGGGCAGCTGACATCATTATCCAGGGTGATGCGACCCAACCTGTGGAGACACTCGAAAAATTAAAAGAAAAAACCGGGGGAGAACTTGCCGACATCGTTATAAATAATGTAAATATATCTGATACTGAAATGGCTTCTGTGCTAACGACAAAAGATCAGGGTACAATATACTTTTTCTCTATGGCTACCAGTTTTACAAAAGCTGCTTTAGGAGCAGAAGGTGTAGGAAAAGATGTGAATATGATTATTGGTAATGGTTATACAAAAGGACATGCCGCAATTTCTCTTGAAATATTAAGAGAAAATAAGAAGCTGAGAGAAATTTTTGAAAGACTATATACCTAAGGTGAGGAGTTTTTTGCCCATGAATATTGAAGAGAAAGAAGAAAACTATGAAATGCTTTATGATTCTATGAAAGCCTTAATTGAAGATGAAAAAGACTGGATAGCAAATCTGGCCAATGTTTCAGCTTTACTTTTTAACCATTTAGAAAAGGTAAACTGGGCCGGCTTTTATCTCATGAAAGAGGGAGAATTAGTTTTAGGTCCTTTTCAGGGCAAACCGGCCTGTATCAGAATAGAAGTTGGTTCAGGGGTCTGTGGCTCGGCCGTGGAAGACCGTAAGACTTATGTAGTGGATAATGTACATCAGTTTGAAGGCCATATTGCCTGTGATGCAGCTTCAAATTCTGAGATTGTCGTACCTCTCTTTTATGAAGATCAGATTATCGGAGTATTAGATATAGACAGCCCGGTTAAAAGTAACTTTGATGATATTGATAAAAAGTATTTAGAAAAGATGGTTAACCATCTTATTGTAGCTTCCGAGGTGGAGACTTATTAATTTGTGAAAAAAAGAGGTGAATAATATTGGATATTAATAAAGAAAAACTGGTCATGCAGGCAGTACAGGGGGCAATTTCACATCCGATGGCAGCCCGTACTCCCTACCGTATGGATAGAGAAGGGAGAGGAAGGATCTTACCCGGTACAGGTGGTATTTCCTATAATGTGAGAATTGGTGATCCTGCCTTTGGTTGGGCCGGAGATCATATCGAACCCGCTGTCAGCATGAAGATCAGTGATAAAAATAAGACAAATGATAACTATGGATTAGGACTTTTAGCCTGTATCGGTAATAAAGCCAGGCTTATCAGTGGAGATGCTGAAGGTACATATGGTTATGTGACCGGTACCCACGGCGGTATTGACCATGTTATTGTTGATTTTGAACCAGAAGTATTAGAAAAGTTGAAAATCGGAGATGAGATATTAATTAGAGCCTTTGGACAGGGTTTAGAATTAGATAAATATCCTGAAATCAGTGTCTTTAATCTCGACCCCAACTTACTTGATAAGATGAATATTACCCAAAAAGATGATTTTATTGAAGTGGGAGTAACAGCTGAAATACCCGCTCACCTGATGGGATCCGGTATCGGTGCTTCTAGTGCAGCCTTGGGAGACTATGATATCACTACCGGTGATGAGGAAGAGATTAAAAACCTGGATATTGATAAATTAAAATTAGGTGACTTTGTCTACTTAAAAGATTGTGATAACACTTATGGTAGAGAGTTCAAGAAAGGGGCCGGCAGTATCGGTGTGGTAGTCCACAGTGACTGTATTAAGATGGGGCACGGCCCGGGGGTTACAACCGTTTTAACGGCAAGAAATAATATTATTAGGCCTAAAATAGATAAAAATGCTAACCTCATTAACTATTTATATGATTAATAATTAAAAA
>CAZGMM010000033.1:0-22424 GCA_964526845.1 uncultured Halanaerobiales bacterium
GAAAATCAAGACCGTTGAAATTCATCTCCCCCTAAATCAAATTAAAGATTTAGAGGGAGTTTTCTTTCAACATTTTTGATAAATAGTAACAGAACCAACAAATTTAAAACCTTTTTTCTTTAAATCTTTAGCTATAGTTTTTGATAATTCGGTTTCAGCTGGTACTTCGGATAAGGTTTCCCACTTATTTATAACCGGCTTATAGTCAGTAAATGACCAGAGGTATCGGCTGAAACTACCGTAGTCCTTTTGGATTTCTAAAACACGTTCAGCATTATTTATAGAAGCATCAATTTTTAGTTTATATCTGATAATACCTTCATTGTTTAAAAGTTCAGTTCTCTTTTTTTCTCCATAAGAGGCTACTTTTTCAATATCATAATTATCGTATGCTTCTCTATAATTGTCTCTTCTTTTTAATATGGTTGACCAGCTTAAACCGGCCTGAGCAGTTTCTAAGATTAAAAACTCAAATAGAATTTTATCATCAAAAACTGAAACTCCCCATTCTTTATCTTGGTATTTAATATACATCTCACTGCTTTCAGCCCAACCACATCTATTCACTCTATTCACCTCTATAATTTAATTTATATTTGTATTATTAAAGTTCAATAATATATTTAAAAACCCTTTATATTATGAAAGCCCATCCTTCCGGATGGGCCTTAATCCATATTAATTTTCATATATTAATTCAACATCAGCGTGTCTAGCATCGATCTTTAAATCAGTTGTACCGGACCCAATTTGACCGTTTATCATTTCGGTACTGTCTTCTTTTGTTTTGGAGAGGCTTAAATCAGATCTTAAATTACCATATCTGGTTCTTACATCAACATTTAAATCTCTTAAATCTTCTACCATCCAGACTTTTAAATCGGCATACCTGGAAGTTACATCTAAATCATTGCTTAAACTTTCAATTGAGATTTCACCATATTCCATACTACCAGTTATAGCACCTTCTATATCAATTAGGTCTAAACCCATGTACCTAACATCTAAATCAAGATCGCCTTTTAGGTTTTCAAACCTACCCCCGCCATATCTTCCAGTTACCTCTGTATCTGCATATACATCTTCAAGACGGTTATCGGTATAGGCGGTATCAATTCTTAATGATCCCTGAATATTTCTTAAATCATTCTGGTTATAGGAAGTATCTATATATATTTTCCCATCTAAATCAGATACATTTAAACTTCCATATTCATTATTGATTTCTATATCTCCTTTTACAAAATTAACTATTGTTGAGTTATACTTTGCTTCTAAATCAAGACCGTTAATAAAATTTTGTACCTTTACATTGCCGTACTTGTTAGCAAGTTCAATATATAAATCCTTGGGAGCTAATATATCAAAATCTACTTCAAATGCCCTGATATTGGCCGGTTTTGGTCTTGGGGCCTGAACCTCAAGCTCAAATGTTCCATTGGGTTCTCCATATAATATACCTATTTTCTCTAAAAATTCTTCGGCCGCTTCTTTACTGCTTGAATATACCTTAACTTCATAAGTAACCTCGATAGTATCTTTATCATGTCCCTGTATATCAACTGAACCAACCGGGTTGTCTAATATAAAGTTCTCCAAATCCGCGGCATTATAACTAAAACTTGATTTTCTTACCGCTTCCGGGGTTCTTCTTTCATCATTTAAGGCTACATTGGGCATATTACTTATATTTTTAATTGACTCTGTTTCAAACTGCATAAAGTAATCTGCAATTACATCTTCATCATTTATTCTGAAATCAATGACCATGATGGCGATCAGGCCGATCAGAATCAATGCTATTATCTTTTTTCTTTGCATTTATATCACTCCTAAACATCTAATTGTTTTTCTAATATCCAGGATCCTGCCATAAAGAATCCGATTAATATTAGAAGTGCCGCTATAATAGGACCGCTGCCTAAATATATGGTAGCTATTTCTTCCCCATAAGGGCTTGACCACATTACATCAACCGGTATATCGGGCAGCCAGTTGAATAATCGGGCGACAAATCCGCCTAATCTTACCAGTACATAATGACTTAAAGCAAATACTACTATACTGACTAGCCATCTGAACTTTCCGTAAAAACAGCTGACCAGATAAGAGAACTGACTTAAGATATATGGTACAATACCGATCACTATATAAATTATAATTCCTAATACCAGCATCCGGGTTGAATAACTGCTGTTTACTGCTTCCGGCAGCTGACCCATTAAAATCTTCAGCTGACTCCAGTGAAAGAACATGTGCAGTCCAAAGGTATAAAGTGTTAATACTATATATACCAGGGAACTGGAAGCTAGCTTAGCTGATACTATTTCATAACCACTGCGTGGTAATGATTTTAATAAATAGATCGTATTGTTTTTCCATTCCTGTCTAAAACTCTGATAACCCTGGACTAACATGATTAAGGGGAAAATCGCAAAAGGAATAAATCCCAGTCCGAATGTTAATCCTAAAGGCCAGACATCCATTCTTGTTATTAAATATATCTCCCATGCTGATACAAGCAGTACTGAGACCAGTATGGTGAATAACATGCTTCTAATTTCTTTTTTAAACAATGATACCCAGCTTCTCATTTGAATACCTCCCTTACAAGTTCCTGTACAGATTTATTTCTTTCGGCTCTTAGGTCATCTGTATTACCTTTTAAGATCGCCTTACCATTTTCTAAAAATACTACATGATCAAAAAATCTTTCCGCTTCTACAACTTCATGGGTGGAAATTATTATTGACTGAAAATCAGCTTCATATTCACTGATTAGACTTTCTAAGATTCTCGCCCTTGAATTAGGGTCGATTCCTGCTAAAGGCTCATCAAGTATTAAAAGGGGAGCCCTTCTTGCTAGAACCAGGATTAATTTTAATCTGCCCACCATTCCTTTTGAAAGGGTCTTTATTCTTTGTTCCATCTTTAAGTTCATAAAATCAACTAATTCTTCTGCCTTTTCAACACTAAAATCATCATACTGTGCGTCAAAGAAATTAATGGCCTCCTTTATTGTAAACCAGTCATAAAGGTGGTTTAATTCAGGTAAGAACGCAATATGATCCATTAACTTTCTGGCTTCCATTCTTGATATATCTACCTGGCCGGAATCTTCTACTACCAGACCGGATATTATTTTTAATAAGGTAGATTTACCGCTCCCATTCGGTCCGATTAAACCTGTGATCTGTCCCTCGGGAAATTCAACATTTATATTATCTAAAGCAAGTGCGTTTGGATACTTCTTTGATAGGTTACTTACTTTTACGGCAGCTTCAGTCATTTTTTATCCTCCTCTCGAACTCTCTTTTTAGAAGATCAATAATTTCTTGTTTTTCAAAACCGATTGAAACCATCTCATCAATAAAATTTTGGACGGCTGATTGAGCCATCTGTTTGTTAATCTCTTTAATCACTTTATCATCATCCTTTATAAAAGTTCCTCTGCCTCTTTTAGTTTCGACTAAGTCTAAAATCTCCATCTCCCTGTAGGCCCGCTGTATTGTATTTGGATTAACCTGGATATCTTTGGCCAGTTCCCTCTGTGAGGGAAGTTTATCACCAGGACTAATTTCTCCGCGAGCAATCTGTTTCTTTATTTCTTCTATAACCTGTTCGTAGATAGGTTTGGACGCATTAAAATCTATATTCATCTTAGTCCTCCTTTCACATTGTTTTAGTGCACTACTTATCTAATGCACTATTATTATAATATTATTTCCTTATGGATGTCAAGTACTTTTTTATACTTTTTTGCAAAAAAATAAGCACAGGAGTTGTAATCCCTGTGCTGACAACGTTTATATTTCAATTTTATTTTTAATTAATGCTTATGCAAGAAGTCCAAGACTACTTCAGCTGCCTGACTGGGCATTTTCATCCAGCCATAGGCATGCACAAATCCCTGCAGTATTTTAATTTCATAATTTCCGGTCATTTTACCAAATGCTTCTGTTGAATTTTGTATCTTCTCATCATTCCACTCACTTTTACTGGGTAAAAATAGGATGGGGCAGTTCATCTTCTTATAATACTTTTCAAATTTAAAATGGTAATAGTTTTTCATATACTGTTTTGATACATGAAGGGGATAACAAGAAGTATATCTCCCCTCTTCATTCTTACAGACATTATTTTTTATGTACTCTTCGAAATATTCATTCCATAACCCTGCCCTCTGGAAAAAACGGGCTTGGGTTTCTATATACTCCCTTTTGGTCTTATAGGTTTCTTCTTTTCTTTTTTTTACTTCCTGGATCTTTTCTTCGATCTTATCTTCTATCTCCTTTTTATTACCCGCCTGCAGTCCATATTCTCCAAATTCATTGTAGAGGGCACCTTCATTAACAGAAGCTATCACTTTTTTAGGATTGTTAGCCGCCAATACAGCTGCCACTTCAGCCCCTAAGGAACTGCCTATTATGTAATATCTATCTACATTAAGCTTGTCTAATAAAAGTTCAATATCTTTAGCCATATCTTCGATGTGGTAACCGGTTTTGGGCTTGGCACTTTGCCCATGCCCCCTGAAATCCGGTAAGATCACCCGGTATCTATCTTTAAAATGAGGGATGACTCCACTCCACATATGAAGGTTCCCAGAGCCAAAGTGTAAAAAAAGTACTGTCGGTTTATCTTTTTGGTTATACTTAACATTCAACTCTATCCCGTTTTCTAAACTTATCACTTCTTCTCTCATTAATTATCTCTCCTTGTTAAGTATGCTTTAACTAATTGATATGATGCTACATTCAGTATATAATAATATATAGAGAAAAGAAAATGAAAAGAGGGTGAAGTTCATGCTTAGATATAAATTATTAACCACATTATTGATATTAGTATTACTATTTTCATTAAATCTCACTGCTTCAGCCGAGTTAGACTTTGATTTTTTCATCAAATTATTTAGTGTTGAAAAGGATGAATTAGATTACTTTGCCAAGTTTGATATTTCAAATGATAACTTGAGTACAATTCTTTATTTTTATTCCAATGCTGACCGTACTCTGACCAGAGATCAATTTAGTTATCTGATGAAACACCGCTATAACTGGCGCGAACTAAGCATTTATTTCGGCCTACCACCGGTAATGTTCGATGATGAAGTCATCAGGTTAAGAAGACCAAATCGGGAGAGAATGCAGGTCCCCTTGGATAGAAAACGGTATAAGGATAGATATAAGACCAAAAAAACCGAAGAAAAGGTAGAATTGAACCCCGGTAAATATGAGTATTATTATAGAAATAAGATAAGAGATATTGAAGAAAAAATCGAAGTTAAGCAGAATAAATATGAATATTATTATAAATCCAATCAAATGGAAGAAAAATTGTCGGTTCACATGGTAACTAATAAATATGAATACTACTTTAAAAACTTCTATACTGGACGAGAAATTAAAAAAGAAGGCCGCGGACGCCCCATTGATTCTGAAAGATTATACCAGGAATTAAGAGAGAAATATAAAGAAGATGATGATTACAAGGATGATGAAGATGATGATGAAAACGAAGATGAAGATAACAATATAAATTTTAAATTCAAAATAGAATTCAACTTCTAATTAAAAGATATTTTTTCGGCCGGAGTAGCTAGTCCTCCTATATTATTAATATGTATTTGGAGGACGAATGCTCCGGCCTATTTAATTAATTTATTATAAGATATATATTTTTAGATAAGGGGGAAACCCACTTGACTACCCTATCTGACACAATCTCAAAAAATAAAGACTCCTTAAAAATATTTGTAGCCATCGGATTATGTCTTTTAGGAGATGCCATGCTCTATACTGTCTTACCGACTAGAGTGGAACTATTTGCCTTCAGTGGTGCCCAATTAGGTATCATATTAGCTGCAAATAGAGTTATTCGGCTCTTTTCTAACTTCTGGGCGGCTGATTTATATAAGAGGTGGGGCAGAAATATCCCCTTTAAAATAGCGGTTATTCTCTCTATATTTATTACCTTTTCATACGGTTACTTTGAATTGTTCTGGCAGTTTTTAATATTACGTTTACTCTGGGGGGCTGTCTACTCCCTGCTTAGATTAAAGGCGCTACTTATTATCTTTGATTCAGGTCTGCCTGAAAACATGCAGGGGAAATTATCTGGAATATTTAGGTCGATGTCCCGTTCGGGTTATATGGTGGGAATGATTTTGGGCGGCTATCTCACAGATTTATTTAGTATGAGTGGAAGCGCTTATCTTCTAGCCGGCCTGACTGGACTCTCCCTGTTTTTTATCTTTAGTAAGGGTCCCGAAAAAGAATTTAATAAATCAGGAAAAGAAGAGTTTGAACCTGCTCCCAAAACAAATTTACTAAACTTGTTAACCAGTTTTAAGATGGCTATTTTAATGTTTATGGGCTTTGCCCTTAACTTTACCGGCCTAGGGTTAATTAATTCCAGTTATGGCCTTTATTTGAAAAATATTTTTGGAGAAAGCCTCATGATCTTCGGTATTGTAGTTGGTATTGCTACCTTAAATGGTCTAATACTTTCTACCCAGTCCTTATTTGAATTAATATTAAGTCCCTGGTTGGGTAATACTGCTGATAAGTACTCAACCCATAATCTTTTGGACTTTGCATTTTATTTACATGCAATATTAATGGCCTTTTTAGTGGTTTTTAAAAATGGATTTGTAGCCATCATTACCCCCTTAATTCTATTTATTAATACTGCCTTTATTATAATTATCCTTTATATCGAGGTCAGTAAATACCAGAAATCCTCTGTCTCAGATAGAATGGCCGGTTTTACAACCGCTGTTGATCTTGGGGCCGCTTTGGGACCCTTAACTTTAATATTTTTAGATGTAGGATTAACTCTCTCCCTCCTCTATTTAATAAGTGCATCTCTACTATTAACAGCAGGGATATTATATAGAGTTCATTTTAAAAATAAATAGGTTTCTTACTAAAAAATTAAGGGCAGATATCTTATCTGCCCATTTGTTATTTGTATATTATTATTAACTTTTAACTGTTTAACCTCAATTCTTCCTCTGTTGTCAGGTTATTATTTAAAGCCTTTTCCCTTAATTTTATATATAATTCAACATTTGTTGCATCATAATAGGGCTGGACAAATAATACCCCAATTCCAAAAAAGAGAGCACCTAAGATAAACCAGCCCAGAAAAGAGAGGTCTAAGACAAATACCTTTAACTTCTCGTCCTTCATCATATCTTGACTTAATTGAATGGCCCTTTTAGGGCCTAAATCAGGATTTTCCGCTAAAAGGTAAGGAACTAACCTGTAGGCATAGTATTTGATAATACCAGGGATGATTAATAATAATGTCCATAGTATCAGATATATAGTCCTCATTAACATGGTTTTGAAAACATTCATATAACTATTCTGTTTAAAAACATATCCTAAATAACCTAAGTTTGATTCACCTTCGGTTAATTCTATGAAATACTTGCGTCCACCCACTTCTAAAAAATAACCGATAAATAGTCTTAAAAAAATTAAAACAACTACTCCTAGTGCAAATAGGAAAAATATTTCAAAGTCAATATTGAGTATAGCTCCACCACCAGAGCTGCCGCTTGAACTTTGGAATTCCCCCCTATTATGGCTGCCTCCGGTTATTAAAATTAGAAAACTTACTAAAAAAGCCGGCCAATAATTCCCTTTTAAAATACCCTTTGCTTTAGCTTTTAGATCAGCGCGATTCCACATCTTATCACCCACTTTCTTTTTATGCTCATATTACAATTCTTTTTATATCTGATAATTCCTTTATATTTTTGGCTTTTTTTGTATTCTGCAACTTTTTTATAACTTTATGCAATATATACTTGACATTTTGCAAGATATAGAATATGATTATTTAAGATTTAATACTTTTTGAAAGGAGCGATTGGTATTGAATGAAAAATTTAAAATTAAAAGCTGCTAGGGCACAAAAAGATTTAACTCAAAAAGAGTTAGCAGATATCGTGGGAGTCACCCGCCAGACCATTGGATTAATAGAAACCGGTAAATATAATCCTACTCTCAGCTTATGTATTGATATCTGCAAAGCCTTAAATAAAACTTTAGACCAACTATTTTGGGAGGATGATACAGATGATTAAACATATCTTTAAAAACATTAATAATGATGAAAGAATTAAAAGATTGATATATAAGTATGGCTTTGAATCCTTTGCCATCATGTCTCTTTTGCTTTCCGGTATTATAATCTATAGAAATCTTTTGAATGGCATAAGCCTATCTGAATATAGAGTAGAATTTCTCGTGCTGGCGGCCGGGGGAATATATTTTATTATGAGAACAGCTTTCGGGGGAGTCATATCTTTACCTGATAATCAGAAAGAACGAAGATCTTTTATTAAATATATAGTTTTCGGCAATGTAATTTTCGGAGTCTTATTCGGCACATTTATTTCAATTAGGAATACAATCCTTTATTTAGACGGTACCTATAATCTTTTAAGCCTCTCAATTTTAATTATTACTGCCATCAGTGCGATGCTGTTCGGCTTTGCCATCATTGGCTTATTTTTAGTACTTTCCAATTACTATGCGAATAAAGACTTAGTAGAATAATATTAAACAATTATATAAAAGGAAATGACCACCTCGCGGTGGTCATTGTTGTTTATCTATGCTCTGTTTTTTATTTTTGGGGAGGAATTTTAATATAAAAGGCTGCCCCACCATCTTCATTTTCAACCCAGATCTCACCATCATGGAGATCTAATATAAATTTGGAGATCGCAAGTCCCAGACCAAATTCACCATTGGCTCCTTTTTGGAATTTTTGAAATATCTTGTCCTTATTTTCTTCTTTTATCGGTGGGCCGTCATTAAATACCCTTATCATATTGTTGCCGTCTTCTTCATATAAATCGACTGTTACTTTATTGGCAGCATATTTTAACTGGTTATCGAATATATTATCCAAAACAACTTCCAGTTTTTCTCTATCACAAAGACAGGTAATTTCTTTTAAGTTTAATTCCCAATCAATATCAACATTACGCCACTCAAATCTATTTACCTTTTTAAGGACTAGTTCTTTTAAGTTGACCTCTTCAACCTTGAGGGTCTGATTAGATAAGTGGTCCATCTTTGTAATATTGAGCAGGGAGCGGACTCTTTCTTCCATTTTAAATGTTTCATCCTCTATATTCTGGAGGGTGTCATCCATATCTTCTTTGGGTATTATGCCATCCATTAGGGACTGGATATAGCTTCTGATGACCATGATCGGGGTCTTTAGTTCATGTGAAGCTTCCTGTAAAAACTCCTGCTGTTTTTCATCTCTTTCAATTAACTGCTGGCGCATCCAGTCGATAGTTTTTCCTAACCTACCTATTTCATCTTCTCTCTCTAGATCTACTTCTACATCCCATTTCTTGTTGGCAATATTTTTAACCTTATTTTCCAACCTTTTCAAGGGCCGGGTCAGATAGCGGGCTAACAAGAGAGATGCCAACCAGGTGACAACTGAAATAACTAATAATAGTTTGAGGATTTGATTAAATATAGCTTCAACTAAGTTATCCCGATAAGTTCCGGTAATATAGGAAACCAAAAAGTAGGGGTGATCATTTAATTGTATTTTATTAATCCTGTAAAAAAGCACCCTATCTTCTAACTGTTCCTGATAATTACTCGTATCAGACGCCTGATCAAGGGCATCTTGTACAAATACCTGTCCATACTGAACAGGTGTCGTACCCCCGATCATCATTCCTTCTGGTGTTATTAAGGTATGTCTTACAATTCTAAAAGAAGGACTGCGAAACTCTTCTCTCTGCGGAAAAACAGGAAAATATTCAAATAATTCGTCCTGTAAATTCCCATAGGTTAAAAGATACTCCTGAGCATCCTCAAGGCGGGCAAAGGTCTCCCTCGTAAAGGAAGACCTTAAAATCACAGGTATTATTATAGATAATATGATGGCAGTGCCCCCTAAAATTAGTCCCAGGATTATCCAGATTTGAAATGAAAGAGGTTTATCTTTAAAGTTAAACTTCATCTTTTTGCACCAACCTATAGCCGTGACCGTATATGGTTTCTATCTTGAGGTCCGGCAGTTTCTTCCTTAGCCGTCTAATTAAATCATCAACAACTCGATCTGAGCCGAAGTAGTCCCTGCCCCAGACATTATTTAAGATTTGTTCCCGGGTAAGGGCATGCGAAATATTATTGAGAAAAAAGACTAATAGGTCAAATTCGCGAGAAGTTAAGTCAACTACTTCTTTTTTTTCCTCATCTATTTTTACTACCCGGCTCTGGAGATCTACTATATAATCCCCGTATTCAATAATTTCTTTATCCTGTTTATCTCCATAAATCCTTTGAAAGATCTTTTTTATCCTGATAACTAACTCGCGGGGAGAAAAAGGTTTAGCGATATAATCATCACTACCTTTTTCTAAGCCGGTAATCCGGTCTAGATCCTCATCCCGGGCTGAGATGAAGATAACGGGAATTTCAGGCTCATTTGCTTTAATCTTATCTATTAGTTCAAAACCATCAATATCCGGTAACATGATATCTAATACCCAGATATCGGGTTTTTCATCTATTACTTCAACAGCTGCAAGACCGTTATGAAATGATTTGACATTCCATCCCTCATTTTTAAGATAAGAGGTCAGTATTGAATTTAAACTTTTATCATCTTCTACGAGATATACATTATAGGACATATTTTCACCTCTATAGTATATTTTACACTAATTTATTCATAACTTAAAGCATCGACCGGGTCTAATTTTGAAGCCCGGTAAGCGGGATAGATTCCAAAGAACATTCCAACCACTAAGGAAAATGAAAAGGCTAAAACTATGATACCCATTGACATGACAAAGGGCCAACCGCCGGCCTGGGCAATAAAGTAGGCAGCTGCACCGCCGAACAAGATACCGATTATACCGCCAATACTGCTTAGGGTAAGGGATTCAATTATAAACTGGAATAATATATCTCTTTTCTTAGCTCCCAGCGCCTTTCGGATCCCAATCTCCTTGGTCCTTTCGGTCACTGAAACAAGCATAATATTCATTATACCGATACCACCGACTAATAATGAAATACCGGCAATTCCGCTTAACATTAATCTCATCGTATTGGTTACATCATTAATTGTATTTAAAAGTTGGTCCTGACTGAAGATATTATAGTTTTCATCTTCAGCAATATAACCATCTAAAAGGTACTCAATTTCCTGTAAAGCTTTATCAGCAGTTTCACTGGATTCAGCCTGGGCTACAAAGTTACTTACATAATGGCTATTGCTAACTTTATTCATAAATGTGGAAATCGGTATATAGGCTTGACCATTCAAATCTCCTATAAATCCTCTACCTTTTTCTTCCATAACACCGATAACTTTATAGATCTGAGTCCTATTATTGATATTGAACTTTAAATTTTGTCCGACCGGATTTGAGTCTGGAAATAGTTCATTTACTAAATCAGAACCCAAAACAATTACATTAGTACTGTTTTGGACATCATAATCAGAAAAAAACATGCCGGACTGGGGATAGTATTTATTGATGACCTGATAATAATCTTCCGTTCCTACTACACTAGCCCTGTAATTATTATCCCCCTTGATAAATAGTCCGCTGCGGCTGTCATTGGGAATTACTCTTTTGACATGTGGACTATTTTTTTCAATATTGTCTCCTAATTCTAACGTAAAAAGATCTGTAGAGGATCTACTAATACTACCTGGTCCCCCTCTACTAATACCTGGACTAATATTTATTAAGTTAGAACCAAGGGCGGAAATATTAGAGGTAATTTGAGCCTGAGAACCAGAAGCTATCGAGACAACCGCTATTACAGCCCCAACTCCAATGATGATTCCCAACATCGAAAGCAGGGTCCTTAATTTATTGGAAAAAAGGCTCTGAATTGCGATCTTAATGGTTTCAAAGATCATGATGCTTTCACATCCTCTTTTACCCGGCCGTCTACCAGATTTATCGTGCGGCGGGCATAGGCAGCGATATTGGATTCATGTGTAACTAAGATGATGGTGTGGCCCTGTTCATTTAACCTCTGCAAGAGATCCATGATCTCTTCCCCGGTTTTAGTATCGAGGTTACCCGTTGGTTCATCGGCTAAAATTATTGAGGGGTTATTGGCCAATGCACGGGCAAGCGCCACCCTCTGTTTTTGGCCGCCTGAAATTTCATTGGGATAGTGTTTTAACCTGTGGCCTAGTCCCACTTTATTTAAGAGGTCCTTGGCCCGTTCAATTCTTTCTTTTTTACTTTCACCTTTATATATCAAAGGGACTTCCACATTATGAAGTACTGAATGCTTGGGTAAAAGGTTAAACTGTTGAAAGACAAATCCAATTTCTTTATTCCTGATCCGGGCTAATTCATTTTCGCTGGCCTTGGAGATATCCTGTCCATTAAGACTATAGAATCCAGAAGTTGTTTTATGCAAGCAGCCGATAATATGCATCAAGGTAGACTTGCCTGAACCTGAGGGCCCCATGATAGCGACCATCTCGCCCTCTTCAATTTCGAAGGATACATTTTTTAAGGCCTGGACTTCTATTTTACCATTTTTATATACTTTTGTTACATCTTCTAATCTAATCATACTTAATTACCCCCACCAGTGGGTGGGCCTCCCCGGAACATGCCGGACTGATTCTGACCAGAACCTCCCGGTTGAGCCATTGCTGCACTATTTACTATAATTTCATCTCCACTTTCTAAACCTGATTCTATTACTACCCGCACTCCATCTGTTAAACCGGTATTTATTTCTACTTCTTGGGTATTTTCACCGACAACTTTCTGTACATACTTTTTGCCTTCTTTATTTAAAATAGCTGTTACAGGTACAATTAATTTGTCCTGGACCTGTCCCACTATTATTTCCATGTCAGCAGATAACCCGGGTTTAAAGGAGTCATGAACTGAATTAATTAAAACAGTAATGGGGATTGTAACAACCCCGCTGGTACTCTCGGCTTTAGAACCGATTTCTGTTAACTGTCCTGTTAGCTGTAACCCGGGTAATGCTTCCATACTAATTTCAACATTTTGTCCAACCTTTAAATTAGCTAATTCACTTTCGTCAATATTGGCTTTTACTTCATATTGGGAATTATCTATTAAGGTTGCCACTTCTTGACCGCTATTTATATAATCTCCTTTTTGCACTAACAGTTCAGTTATAACACCAGAATAGGGGGCTTCTAACTTGGTATCATCTAATCTGTCTTTGGCTATTTCGTAATCCAATTCAGCTTCTCTCACTGCATTGGGAGAACCATTAATCCTGGCATTTTTTAACTGGTTCTCTGCTTTTAAAAATTGAAGCTGAGCTTGGTTATTCTTTAATTCAATTAACACTTTACCTTCTATTACATTATCGCTTTCATCAACATTGACGGCTGCTACCGTTCCATCGGTAGAAAAAGTCAAATTTTGTTCTTCAATAGGATAAATGTTGCCGTTGGCCGAAATAGTCTTTTTCATGCGGCCGGTTTCAACTTTCATCGTATTTTTAGGCGTAATCTGTTGAGGTTCTTGTTCATTATTTTGTGCATAATATCTAGTATAGCCGAAGTATCCACCCGCTAATACTATTACTATGACTGCTGTAATAATTAAAGCCTTTTTCATTACTTAGTAACCTCCTCCACGATTTCAGTCGGATTTGTTAAGGTTAAGAGGTCTAATTTATTTAGAAAAACTTGATCATTAGAACTGTTTAAATTAATTAAAGTGTTTCTTTCATTAAGTTGATTATTTGTTAAAACATCTTCTTCCACGGCTCCAGCAGCAAACTGCTGTTTTACTATCTTAGTATCCTTGACTGCCTTATCATATTTTAATTGGCTGGTTTCTTTTTCTAATTGAGCTAATTTTACCTGGTCAATTAAATTATCTATATTATTGGCAGTCTTTTGATAGAGCTGTTCTAAGGATAATTTACTATTTTCAATTTCCTGTTTTTTGTTTTCCACGGTCATTGCCTGGACTCCGCTGTCGAAGATATTGTAGCTTACATTAACCGAAGCAGTAAAGTCGGTTTCACTGTCATAACTACCCTCTAGAGTTACCTGGGGGGCATCTTCTTGTTTAAGCCACTCAAGTTCTTTTTCAAGATAATTTTTGTTATTTAAAATGCCGGCAAACTGACTGCTGGTTTTGACTACATTCTCAATCATTTTTTCTTTATCTAAATTATCTATATTTAAATCAGCTGTTAATTCTTTAAGTTTAGTCAAGACAGCATTATTATCATCCAAGATAATTTCAGTATCGTCTTCTAACTGCAGGTCGGTAAGCAGCTGCATTTTAACCCTTTTGAAGTTTTGTCGGCTCTGTTTTAAATTATATTCAGCCTCATTTAAATCAATTTCGGCCTGCAGCAAATCCTGCTGACTGGCTTCTTTGATTTCAATCTGTTTTTGGATTTCTTGGTAGCTATCTTCAGCGAGCGATAACCTTTCTTCTAATACATCTATATTCTCATCTAATCTTACAAGCTGTAGATACTTATCTATCCAGCTTTTTGCTAACTCGGCCTGTTTATTAAACAGCTCTTTTTGTTTTTGATTAAGCTGGTTATTTAAATTAATCAGGCTTTTAAAACTTTCGGAAGGTACATTAGGATAAAGATCTATATTCATGTTTAATCCATAAATGACTTCCGAGCCGTCAAAATTATAGTAAGCATTGGGGCTAACCGTTACTCTATCCTGGGCAAAGTTTTTGTTGAGTGAAAGATTTACCTGTTCATTATTGCCTTTTGTAACGGTAATTGAATCATCTTCTATTAATTCTTTATTCAAACTTAAATTAGCCTGCCAGTCACTGCGGGCTTTGGTCAGTTTCATGTTTCTTTGCAGAGTTTCTATTTCGTTTTCCAGTTTTTGTATCTCTATATTATTATTTAGGCCTGTTTTGATGAGTTCTTTAAGATTATATTCGGCCGCCTGGATAGAAACCGTGGAAAAAAGTAGTATAAATATACTAATTAACAGGACTATTTTGTAGTTTTTAATTCTCATCGGCTAACACCCCGGCTCCTGGGTTCATGAACTTGTTTACATTCAACTTTTGAATATAGTAGCTCATGTAAGCATTGTAGAGCTGGTATTCAGACTGAAGAACCGAAATTTCGCCTTCATTTAAGTCATTTTGGGTTATTAGGCCTGATTTGTACTGTTCCTCTAAAATATCATAGGTTTCATTGGCCTTTCTTATTTTATCTTTTGAGATCATGATATTGCTTTTAATATTATTGAGCTGATTATTGAAATCGCGGGCCTGGTTGCTAAGACTTTCTCGTTGTTTTTCTATCTGTAGTTCAGCGATATCAACATTATTTTGAGATATATTTTTATCCATTTCTGATGTTGATACTACTTCTTTTTTCTTTAAGTCTATTTTCGCCAGTTCTAAATTTAAGTTGTTCATCCGAAGTTCCCAGCTGTTATTTAAAGCCTGATTATATATTTTATCTTCACTTAAATTTAAATACTGTGGTTCCGTTAATTCAACCAGGGTGATTTCGGAATCTCTATCTATACCGAGCTGAACTTTAAATTCAGTTTTTAACTGTTCATATTCATTTTTGGCCTGTTCTCTGGACTGAATAAGGTCATTGAGCTCAATCTGTTGATCTAAGATATCAAGTTGGCTTTTTTCACCTACTTCATACTGGGCTTTGACCTCACTTAGTAAGTTCTCATTTAATTTAATCTGTTTGTCTAAAACAGCTATATTCTGCTTTTTTAATAGGATATTTGTATACTGCTGAAGGGTTGATTTTAATAAATTATTAGCGGTATCTATATAACTTTTTTTGGCAGATAAAAGATTGTATTCTGCCTGTAGTTCACTGTAGTTGGACTGGTTCAATAGGTTCTGGGCTTTACTTTTTTCATATTGAACCTCTTTGTTTTCTAAATCTTTCTGAGCTATTTTTAGAGAAGTATTGTCCTGTAAGGTCATTTCATAGGCCTTCTCTAAATTAATCTCCATACTGTCCGCCAATACCGAAGGGGTAACTAACATAACTGTAATTAGTACTAAAAAAGTAATAGTCAATCTCTTTTTCATTGTGAATAAACCTCCTACCTATTCTCTTAATTTTAATTTTATTTAAAAATTATCAAATAATTATCACATGATTATGTGAAATTATGTGATTATGCTATTTATTTATTATATTGGAAAAAAATATAATTTTCCTTATTTAAATATTAAGATTTAATAAACTTTTTTTAAATAATAAGCCCCAAACACAATTAAGGTTTGGGGGATATAATCAGAGCCATCTTTTCTTTTTGAAATAATATACCATATAGGCAACAACAGCTGCCATTACAATTAGAACTATAAAATAGCCATTTCTCCAGGTTAGTTCTGGCATATACTCAAAGTTCATTCCATATATACCGGCGATAAAAGTAAGTGGAATAAATATGGTGGCAATTATTGTTAATACCTTCATTACTTCGTTCATCTTATTGCTGATACTTGATAGGTAAATATCGAGCATTCCACCCAGCATATCCCTTATTGTCTCTACCGTTTCAATAACCTGTATGGTATGATCATATACATCTCTGAGATAGAGTTTCACAGAAGAGTCAATAAACTTTGTATCACTTTTTTCTAAGCCGTTAATTACTTCTCTTAACGGCCAGACCGATTTACGTAAAAATATCATCTCGTTTTTATATTTATATATCTTTTGCAAGGTATCATCGGAAGGTTGATTGACAAGCTCCTCTTCAATAATCTCTATTTTGTCCCCAATCTTTTCTAAAATTATGAAATAGTTGTCAACTATCACATCTATCAAAGTATAGGCAAGATAATCAGCTTTCATCGTTCTGATCCTGCCCTTTTCATTTTTTAATCTTTTTCTAATCGGGTCGAATACATCACCTGCCCTCTCCTGGAAAGTAATTACATAATTATCACCGACAACTATACTGACCTGTTCTGCTTCAATATCTTCTTCATTTTCATTATAGTATAACATCTTTAATACGATATATAATGAGTCCTTGTGTTCTTCCATCTTTGGACGCTGGTGTACATGTATTATATCCTCTTGGACTAAGGGATGTATATTAAATACATTACATATTTTTTCAATTTTTTCCACATCAGATAGACCAATAACATTAAACCAGGAGACTGTTTCGCTCTCTTTTAACTTTTTTAATTCAGATATTTCTGTTATCTCTTCTTCCTGATAACTTTCTTTGTCATAGTCTATATAAGATATCTTTATTTCTTCTTTGGAAGCTTCCTCTAAATATTTTAAACTACCGGGAGGTTGACCTGCCTTACGAGCCCTTTTTTCGGATATCTTTCTAATCTTCTTCATTTTTACCTCCTTGTTTCTCAAAATTTTCGTTCGCCTTTTTTTCCGCCTCTTTTTTGATATCATTATAGATTTCAATTATTTCGTCCCTGTATTTTTCGGCTGACTCGATGTGACCCCAGCCCATATGAAATTGAAAAACCCCATCATATCCAGGTACATGATAAGATTGGATAATGTGGGGGATATCGCGTTCTTTTAATATATCTTCCATAATATTTGCTTCGATCTCATTGTCCAAAACTAATATCTGCTTAAAATCAGTCAATTTCTATTCCTCCTCTAAATTAATAGGTTAAAAACCATACAGATTTTGCAGGATATGTCTGTATCTGACAAGTATAAAGTTCTCATCGAAAGGTATGATCTTATTATCTTTGAGCACCCACTTACCGTTAATCATTAAATTTTGAACCATACTTGCATTACCGTGCATTAGCAGGTTATGTAAGATATTTGAGAAGCCATTTTTGTTTAATAAAGGCCAAATCTGGGTATCATTCTTATTGATAAACTGCAGATCAGCTTTATAATCAACATCTATTTTACCTATTTTCATCTCCGGGGCTATTACCCGGTAAGCATTTACAGTCACCATTTTGAATATATCTTTGGCCGTATATCTCTCGGGTTCAGTATGAGTTTTAAGGTAATAATAGGCATTTCTCATTACTTCCCAGAGATCAGTTAACAAGAAATCGGTGCCCAGTAAAATATTAATATCTTCCTGTAGGAACTTTTCTGCGGGGGCATAACCGGCCCCACTCCAATAGTTAGAAACGGGACAGTAGACTATTGAGGCCTGTCGGTCAGCTATTAATTCGATATCATCATTATTAACATAAGTACAGTGGAAGAGCACGGTATTTTTATCCAGTAAATTAAAATCGTCGAATAATTCTACAGTTGATTTATGATACTTATGATTAACAATCTTTTTTCGATTGAGAGTTTCCAAACAGTGGGTCATCCTTAACGATGGATAGGTTTCCTTTTGATTTTTTAGTTCGGGTAATAAGGAGTCAACAATCTGTTCTTCTTCGGGCAGATGAGTACAGTATTTAACGTATTCATCTGAGTTATTATAGTAATTATCTATTTCATCATATACATCAATAACCCCTCTTAAATTAGCGGTCCTTAAGACATCTTCAGTCCAGTTTATTACATCCTCTCTATCAGATTGACCGCTCTCAATTACCGTAGTGATCCCCTGTCTCATATATTCAGAATAGGATTTAAGTAAGAGGACATGAAATTCTTCCCGGTTTACTTTATCATCTAAGAATTCAAAACCTTTATTTTGCAGCTTTCCCTGATAGCTATTATCCAGCCAGTCTGAAAGCGGTTTATCCTTGAAAAGACCCCTATATAAGGTGGAAGGATTATGGGTATGGCCGTTCACAAAACCGGGCATTATAAGGTAATCCTTACAGTCCATTGATTCTTCTAATTGGGACTTTTCTTTTTCAATGTTTTCCTCGATATCTATTATGATCCCATCTTCAATTAATATATCTCCTGTCTTAATATTAAATTTTTTATCTAGATAGGTGCAATTTTTTAATAACTTAATTATTCTCGCCTCCGCTGTACTTTTTGTCAGCATTTCTAGTGGTCATCGGCAGCCCATTTTGCCGCCTCTCTATCTATTTCTTTAATGAAGTCATTTTTTCCTTCAATATATTTATCAATATCATTGGGATATTTGGCAGCTAATGTTTCTTTTAACTGTGAATACTGCCTGGCCTTCTGGGGATGAGCCCGCATGTAGTCACGGAAATTAAGGTGCCTTTGTACTTCTTTGCTGCCCTTTGGAAATACATGGACATGATGAGTTCTATTATTACCGCCCTTTTGAAAAAAACGCCTGTTTTTTATCCCGAACTCACCCTTAGGTTCATATCCCAGTGCAATCATTTCTTCGTTAAATTGATCTACCTTATTTATATCTTGCACTACGACCATGATATCAATAACCGGTTTTGCTTTTATATTAGGGATAGCAGTACTTCCTATATGGTGGATGTCTTCTAATATATCTTTAAATATTTTGGTTAGTTTTATTTTCTCTTTTTCATATAGGGTATTCCACCCTTTTTTATGTTCTTTAACTTCTACCTTTCTCTTATCCAAGTTAACCACCTCCCTAATTAAAATCTTTTTTGGTCTAATTCCTTTAAGGCATCCGTAATTAAAATCAGGTACTTATCATTAACAACTTCATCCGAAATGATCTCGAAATAGAGGCTTTTTAAAATATTTTTTAAATTGAAAATCAAGGTATCCTGTTTGTTCCTGTCCTCAAAACTTTCGATATCGGTTAAATCTCTAAACCATTTATTGATGGTTTCATCATCTAGATTAATATTCTTCATGGCGCTTTTAACAGCCCGCGCGATCCTTTCATCTTCACCATTAAAATAGATATGGTGTTCTATTTGAGATTTATCGATAACAGCATTAAGTAATTTCATTAATATTCTTTTCTTGGCCTTTTTACTTTTGGCGATCTCTAATAATATATCTGCTCCATGGGCGGCCGAATGGGCCCAACCTTTTCCCTTAATATAACCTCTCAGGTCTTTTTCCTCGGCATAATAAGCTATTACTGTTTCGGCTCCTTGTTGGAATTCCTGTGGGTTTAAAAAATCATCTTCATAATCTTTGTGGTACAAAACGGCTAAGATTAAAGCTGAAAAAGTCCTGGTGAAAACTGAATCATCGTCTTTTTGCCCTAACTTATAATAGAGATGCTTTTCATCCAGGCAGATATTGAAGATCTGTCTTAGTTCTTCTTTATTATAGATATCATCCATTATCCAGTTGGCCATTACCATGTAGATTAGGTCATCTCTTAATTCTGGATCTGTTACCCCTATCTTGGCGAGCATTTCATTGGTCAGTTCTTCATAGTCAATCTCTTCTAATAGGTTATACTCATTATCGGCAATCTCTTGTAAGATATTTTTTAATTCCCTAACTTCCATTGATTAACCCCCTAATTGTCGTCTTAATTTTGCATGGCATAGATTGCAGCTTCACCTTTTTTATAGATTAAATGAAAATCCTTGAATCCAGTTTTGATAAAAAGTTTCTTCTGGGTTTTTAGTGAAAACGGAATATCAATATGGTAATTACCCTGATCAGCGCCCTCTAAACTGGCTGTTTTAATATCATATTCTTTTAATAGCTTTTTTTCTTTTTGTCGGCTGACCACGTAATCTCCTTCTATATATCGGCCGCCATTTTTTAAGGCCTTTTTGATACTTTTATATAACTTTAATTTTTTACCATACTTTAAATGATGAACCGTCATAACTGAAATAATATAATCATAATGTTCTGAACCCAGATTATTGTCTAAATAAGAACCTACTCTCGTTTCTATCTGAGCTTTTTTATCTTCAAATTTTTCTTCTAATTTAGTGAGCATCTTCTCTGATAAGTCCAGACAGGTTATATTAGCCCTGGGGACTTTTTTAAATACATACTCCAGTTCCAGTCCGGTCCCACAGCCGATATCCAGTATGGATATCTTTTCATCAGTACTTTTTATAGGCTCAGCTATCTTGCTGTAAAAGTTTTCAAAATCATTAACATTTACCTGCATATGGTTATCATAACTGGTAGCCCTTTTATCAAAAAACTCATCCATTCTTTCAAAATTGTCTGTCACAGTGTGTCTTCCTTTCTACTTATATATTTATAATATTCAAAAAATTAAGGGTAGCATATATTAATGCTTAATTTACAATTGATTTAATATACCTCTTCGATCACTACATTGAGATTCTGCAGGAGATCCAGTTTTTCAACATGTTCGTTTCCCTCAGCATCCTCAATAACTCTCAGAACCGGCCTGGTAGGATAATTACCGTTTTGTTCTTTTACGATAGCTTTCCGCCCATCGCTTAACTTAACAATCGTACCGTTGGGATAGATAGCCAGGTTTCGGATAAACTTTTCTACGAAGTAATTATCAAACTTATGGTCGGAGTTACTCATTATATAACTTATGGCTTCATGGGTTGGCCACCTTTTACGGTAGGTCCTGTCACTAGTTAGGGCATCATATACATCTGTTACAGCCACTATCTTGGCAAATTCATGTATCTCTTCATCTTTTAAATTTCTTGGATAGCCTGAACCGTCTAACCTTTCATGGTGGGATAAAATAGCTGCTTTAGAAACTTGACTAATTTCACGAGTATCTTTTATATAATCATAACCTAATTCAGAATGCTCTTTAACTATTTCATATTCCTCATTGGTTAATTTATCTTCTTTAAATAAGATCTCGGGTGGAATTAATATCTTACCCACATCATGCATAATAGCTCCCATACCTAATTTATTGAGGTCCCTTCTACTATAATTAAGTGATTTACCTAATATTATCGAGTAAACTGCCACATTGACAGAATGTTCATAGGTATAGTCATCGTAATTTTTTATATCGAGCATGTTAACTATTATATTATCTGAATTATTTAAGATGTCATCTACTATATCGGCGACCGTATCTTTTATTTGGCTTACATTTATTGACTTATTGAACTTGATATCCTCCATAAAACTCCTGATCCGGCTCTGCCCTTTTTCTCTTAATTCATCTTTGATTACATAATCAATTTTAATATCTGCAGAATACTTGTCTTCTATATAGACATAGTTAATGCCTATATTTTTTAGTTTTTCCTTATATCGATGTAGGTTTTTGACTCCAGTGTTTAAAAGGACATTATCCTTATGGCGGATCGATCTCGCCAATTTCATGTCAGGCTTAATATCTTCTACCGGTACCAGCCTCATTTTTTAATCACCTTTCCATATTATTAATATTATTAGGTTTTGCTTCATCGATCTTTATGTTTAACTTTATTTGATAATATTTTCTTCTTTTAAAAAATTGATAAACAATATATTAAAAATTAGCATTGGGTATATTTTAAAATATTTGTATCTTTAGGAAAGACTAATTGACATACTCCCCGCCCATTCAATATCTTTCATGAACGAGGATTCTTTTTTGACTACTCTAGGCAGTCTTTT
>CAZGMM010000034.1:0-22280 GCA_964526845.1 uncultured Halanaerobiales bacterium
CTGCCTGCCGCATGGCACCACCCAATCTTTGTTTCCAATAGCGAGCTTTATTTATAAATTCCTTGGAACCGGCTAATACAGAGCCGACCGGTGCCCCTAAGCCTTTACTTAAATCAAACCAGACCGAATCAAAGTTAGCCGCATACTCTTCGGCTGAAATACCGGTTGCAGCTACCGCATTAAATAGTCTTGCTCCATCCATGTGGGTTTTTAAACCGAGTTCATGGGCCCTTTCTGTCAGGTTATTAATTAAATCCAGGGGCCAAATTCTGCCCCCGCCCAGATTTGAGGTTTGTTCAATAGATAGCACTTTGCTTTGCGGGTCATGGAAATCTTTTGTTCTAACCGCCTCTTCAAACTGTTCTAACTGAAAAATACCTTTTTCCCCTTCTAGACCCCGGATGGAAGCACCGCTTATCACAGCAGTCGCTCCTCCTTCATAATGAATGGGATGGGCACTTCGGTCCATAATCACCTCATCTCCGGGATTACAGTGGACGGCAAAGGAAATCTGATTGGCCATTAGACCAGAGGGTAAATAGATTGCTTCCTCTTTTCCCAATAATTCAGACGCCATAGCAGTTAGCCTATTTACACTGGGGTCTTCAAATAGTTGTTCATCACCTACTTCAGCTTCTGCCATAAACTTTCTCATCTCATCAGAAGGTCTGGTACCAGTATCACTAAATAAATCAATTTTAATATCCATCATCTCACCTCTCTTAAATTAGTGTGAAAATATATAAATATAACATGCCTAAAAAGACAGTGGTAAAGATACTGCGGGTAAAATAAGCGGTAAAAAAAGTGGGAATTGCTGCTAAAAGATAGCTGTTATGTAGGGAAATATCAATTGAACCCTCGGTAATAAATAGGGCTGGTGCCAATAGAGATGCTAAAATAGCCGGCCCTACAAACTTCAAAATTCTCACCATGGTATCGGGTATTTTTACCTTAGAAAGTAAAGTTACGGGCAACATCCTGGGTATATACGTGACCAGTGTCATGCCCAAAATCATCAATATATATTTAGATTGCATTTTCTATGATCACCCCTGTAACGGCCGCGGTTACTGTTGCCACAATGATATTCCAATTACCCGGCAGAATAAAATAAAAGATTATAGAAAGAACGGCCGCCATGATAGAAACTACTATATCCATCTTCTCATTAATCTGCATGATAAGTAAAATAATAAACATAGCGGGCAGAACAAAGTCTATCACTGGTATCTCAAAATTTAGGATATACCTACCGATTATTACCCCGGCTAAGGAACTTAAAACCCAGCCTAAATAGGCACTCAGACCCATAGATAGGAAAAATATGCCCTTGTTTTCTTCTTGATCATTTAATAGGGTATTACCCAGGGCAAAGGATTCATCTGTGATAACAAAACCTATAAAAGGAAGTAACTTTTGGGGAGTTTTTTTGAAATGCAAACTTAAGGAGGCACTCATCAAGATATGTCTCAAATTAACCAAAAAGGTGGTCATGATAACCGGAATCAGAGCAGCCTGAGCAGTTAACATATTGACTGCAATAAGCTGTGAGGAACCCGCAAAAACGAACACAGACATCCCCACAATTAGGTAGGGTGATAAATCTGTCTGTAAGGCTAAAATGCCGTAGCTGATTCCAATTGGTAGATAACCTAAAATTACAGGTATTGATTTTTTAAATCCAGAAATAATGCTTTTTTTATAACTCAAAATAAAAAAACTCCCTTCCCATTAATATTATATTTCGGGAAGGGCTATCTCAATTCCTCTTGCTTTTTCATTAATTTTTATATCAATCCCGTAAGCATCACCGAGATTTTGTCCTGTTAAAATCTCATTTGTATCACCATCGGCCATAATAGCCCCCTCTTTGACAATTATGACTCGGTCACAGTATTTCATAGCCAGATTGGGATCATGTAAGGCCATAATTACACCCGTCTCACTATTACGGGTTAATTTCTTTATCTCTCTCATTAACAGGTTCTTGTTTTTAAAGTCCAGATGAGAAGTAGGCTCATCCATGATCAAATAACCGGTATCCTGCATTAAAGCCCGGGCGATTAAGACGAGTTGTTTTTCACCACCACTCAGCTGGTTATACTGTCTGTCAGCAAGGTGTTCAATATCTAATTTTGTAAGTATTTGAAAGGCGCTGTCATAATGTTTTTGGCCGGGCATTTTACCAAAACCCAGATAAGGAGTTGCCCCCATTGTCACCACATCCAGAACCCGATATGAAAATACGACCGAATGTTCTTGTGGTACCATACTAATATACTGGGCAATCTGCCTCTGGTTTAGGTCATCAAGGTCGGTCTGGTCGATCTTTACCTTGCCTTCATCCTTATCTAAAACACCATTTAGACATTTTAAGATAGTAGTCTTACCAGAACCATTAGCTCCCAGAAGGCAGGAGAACTCCCGCCTTCTGACCCTGAAGTTTATATTATTGAGTGTTTTAACTTTGTTATAGGAAAAACCTAGATTTTTAACTTCTAACATATTTACACCTTCTAATCTTATAAATTACTTCCACCTAACTCTTTATAACTTTTTTCATATAGAGTATTATAATATTCATTCACAACAGTTTCTAATTTAAGATCACTATATTTTTCCGGATACAGTTTTTCTGCTAACCATACTATTCCTAAGTAAGAAGATGGGCTCGGGAAATCCCAGGGTTCTACTTTGGAAGGGAATCTATAGACATTTTCATTTTTAACTGCCTTTAACTGCTGCAGTTCCGGTCTTGCCAATAAATCTTCTACAGTCCCACTGTAATATTGAGATACAACTATTATATCGGGATTCCATTTAATTAATTCTTCTAGAGAAGTTTTAATAAATCCGGATTTAACCTCTTTAGCTGGATTTATACCACCGGCTAATTCTATCATACTGGTCTGCAGCATGTTATTGCCGACTGTATCAAATAGATCTGAGTTAGCAAAGTATACCTTCTTCTTCTCTTCGATACTATCTTTTTTATCAACTATATCCAGTATCTTATCATACTGGTTGATAACCTGTTGAGCCCTCTTTTCAACACCTAAGGCCTTACCTAAAATTCTGGTGGTCTCTTTTATCTGTTCATAGCTTTCTGGTACGATAATAATCGATGCTATATTAAATTCTTTTAATTTCTCTGCTACTTCTGGCCCATCATTATAAGGGAAAAGGATTACTAAATCCGGGTTAGTTTCAATAATCTGTTCCAAATTCAAACCGTGTCTTTTTGAACCTACATTTGGTAGCTTTTCACCTTCATATAGTTTTTGAAATAATGAAATCTTTTCAAAACTTAAATCTGAAGCAACCAACCTATCCTGTACTCCCAGACAAAAAACAAACTGAGTTGCTGACCGATAAGTAGTCACAACCCTATTTACTTGATCGGGAACTTCAACTTCTCTCCCTGCCATGTCAGTAACCATTTTATTGGCTAGGACTGATGAAGATGCCATTAACCCAACCACTAAGATGAGTGTTAAAATTATAGTTGTTTTGCTAGTGAATTTTTCCAAAATTATTTCCTCCTTCATTCCGTTATTTGTGACCACATATAACGATTTTAAAAAAATATTATTTTATTCTTTTAATTTATCTTTGAATTCCTCTGTAAAATATTTGGTCTCCAATTTAGACATTTCACGCCTCGCTTCAGTCCGGAAACTTAAGAAGGTATCCATTAGGAGTCTACCTTTTTTAGTTAAAGTAGATCCGCCGCCTTCTGTTCCGCCGACCTGTTTTTCTAATAATTTAAAGCCAAGTTTGTTTTCTAATTTATCAATCAACTGCCAGGCCTGGCTGTAGGACATATTTATCTCTGCAGCCGCCTTGCTGAGAGAACCCAGTTTATCAACAAGTCGTAAAATATCGGCCGGACCATCACCGAAAAGGCGTTCTTTGTCTTCTTCTAACCAAAGTTTATAATTTAATTTCATAAAATCATCCCTAATTATACTTATTTTTGTAGTAAATATAATAATCATAATAATCAAGATCTATAGTTACTTTCTCTTCTTTTATAGGATAATAGTCAACCAGGTCTTTATGATCCTCTATAAATGGTTTTAAACCCATGGGACCTTCCAATTCTTTTATCTTATCTAGATATTTAGTGCTTATTATGACCGGATGACCCGGTTTTTCATTATAGATAGGCATCATTATCTCTGAGGATGATTTTTCAAACTCAACTATAATATTATCAAATATATCAGGGGTAATCAATGGTTGATCTCCCAAAAATATGACTAGGCTTTTTGTGTTTTTTGATAAATTTCTTACTCCTACCCTTAAACTACTGCTCATACCACGACTATAATCAGGATTTTCTTTGATCCTAAAGCGCGGATCATCGTAATAATCAATTTTGCTTTTCACCCGCTCAGCTTCAGCACCCAAGACGACCCTAACCTCATCATCAATATACTTGCTTGCTAGAACATTATCTATGACCGTTTCTAAGATAGTCTTATCTTGCCAGGGTAGTAACTGTTTTAGCTTGCCCATCCTGTCGGCTTCACCTGCGGCCAATATGATAGCTGTGTACATTTGAACCATCCTCTTAATTAAAAGGGAGGGTCGCCCCTCCCCTATTATTTATGTTTATATTATAACCATAAGAAGTACGCAATAAATACAGCACCTAAGACATAAACCAATGTATTTACTTCTTTGCCTCTACCTGTAAATAATTTAACTAGAGGGTAAATGATAAAGCCTAAGGCAATACCATTCGAAATAGAATATGTCATCGGCATTGCTATCATAGCAACAAAGGCTGGTAATACTTCGGTGAAATCATCCCAGTCTAAGTCACTTACATTAGTCATCATCATGGTACCTACAATTATTAAAGCGGGAGCAGTAGCTGCACCGGGCACAAGACCAATTAATGGTCTAAAGAAAAGCGCTAAGAAGAATAAGATAGCAGCAACTACACCGGTTAAACCTGTTCTACCACCTTCAGCTACACCGGCAGCAGATTCGATATAAGTAGTAACTGTACTGGTACCAAAGAGGGCACCACCAGTAGTACCAATCGCATCGGCAAGTAGGGCATTACTAGCTTTAGGCAGGTTACCATCTTCATCAATATAACCGGCCTGTTTACTTACCCCAACTAAGGTTCCGGCTGTATCGAAGAGGTCAACAAATAAGAACGATAATAATACTCCTACCATGCTCAACCTTAAAGCTGAAGCAATATCTAATTGGAATAACACCTGATTCCAATCAGCCATCTTGGGCATCGCAAAAATACCACTGAAAGCGGGTGTTACGCCATTAGTCCAGCCAAAAGCTGTCGCTATTAAGATACCCCAAAGGAGTGATCCTTTAACTTTCATAGCATGTAAGATACCAGTTACGATCAATCCTACCAGGGCAACTAAGGCTGATCCTGATAATAAGGAACCCATACTAACTAAAGTAGCTTCATCATTAACAACGATTCCAGCATTTTGCAGTCCGATAAAAGCAATAAATAAACCAATTCCTGCACTGATACCGGTCTTTAGGTTCATCGGAATTGCATTTACAATCTTCTTCCGGACCGGCGTCACACTTAACACAATAAAGATTATACCTTCTAAGAATATGATCCCTAAAGCTGTCTGCCAGGAAACGCCCATTCCAATAACTACAGAATATGCAAAAAATGCATTGAGGCCCATACCTGAAGCAAGTGCAAATGGATAGTTTGTTAAGAAAGCCATCGCAAGAGTACCTAAAATAATACCAGCAATTGTAGCAATAAATACACCATTAAAAGGCATCCCTGTTTCACTGAGTATTGATGGATTTACAAATATAATATAGGCCATGGTTAAAAAGGTAGTAAAACCAGCAATTACCTCAGTTTTTGGATCCGTATTATTCTCCTTAAGCTTAAATACTCTGTCTAGGAAGCCTCCTTCATTCACTTCGTTCATCAAATTCCCTCCTTATTATTAATTAGTCCTGAATTGAAAAAATATTGAAGATTACTTTTCAATTATTTTCCCTTTCTAACACCTCCTCATAAATTAATCGTCTACTCCAAGGGAAACAAATTTATTTTCATCAATATCAAATAAACCTTGATCAGTTATTTTTAAAGAAGGAATTACTGGTAAAGCCATGAAAGATAAAGTCATAAAGGGACTCTGTCTGGTGACTCCCATTGAATATACTTTTTCTTTCATTTTTCTAAGTTTTTTTGCCACTTCAGGTATTGAGTCTTTTGACATTAGACCGGCAATTTCTAAAGATAAACAGTCAATTAATTGACCGTTTTCCACAACAGCTATTCCACCCTGTAATCTCTCTATTTCTTTAACTGCTCTATACATATCCTGCGAATTTAATCCTACTACAATTATATTGTGAGAGTCATGGCCGATGGAAATAGCAATAGCTCCTTTACGAAGTCCAAAACCTTTGAGTAAACCTAAACCAACATTCCCAGTCTTTTTATGTCTTTCCACTACGGCTATTTTAACTAAGTTATTGGCTACCAAATCATCAACTTTAACCTCATTTTCTAATTTAATAGTTTCTTTACCTGTTACTATTTGATCTTTTATTAAACTCATTACCCTATATTCTTTAAAATCAGGTAAATCGAAGTCTGCTTTTTTTAGTTTACCAATATTTACTGATTTAAATATTTTTTCCGATTTTCCTTCTTTTATTTCGGGTAAATTTACAATTAAACTTTCATTTTCTGCCACAAGCTGTCCATCTTTAAAGACTTTTTCTACATTAAAATCTTTAAGATTATCTAAAATAACGAGGTCAGCTTTATAGCCGGGGGCGATTGCTCCCACATTTTTTAAGCCCAAGGCATTGGCCGAATTAATAGTTGCCAGTTTAATTGCTCGCAAGGGTGAAATTCCATTTTGGATTGCTTTTTTAATAACAAAGTTCATGTGACCGTTTTCATATAAATCTTCCGGATCTCTATCATCAGTTGCAAATAAGAAGCGGGATAGATTACTGTTATTTACTGCCGGTAATAAACTTACCAGGTCTCTGGTTACAGAGCCCTCTCTGATCATGATATACATGCCCTTTGTAACCTTCTCTAAGGCTTCCTCGGGTTCAGTACACTCATGGTCAGCCATTATTCCACCCAGTAAATAAGCATTGAGGTTTTTACCACTTACACCGGGCGCATGGCCGTCTATAAATTTATCACCTATCATATCTATCTTATCCCAGATTTTCTTATCACCTTTAATTACACCCACAAAGTCCATTACTTCGCCCAGGCCGAAGATTCCTTCTGCCTCTTTTAGTTTTTCTAATTTATTAGCAGTTAAGACTGCCCCGGACGTTTCATTAGCAGTGGCAGGTACACAGGAGGGAAGCATGAGATTAAAGTTCCAGGGGAGTTCAGTCCCGCGATCTAAAAAATACTTAATACCATCCAGTCCTGCTACATTGGCTATCTCGTGGGGGTCTGCAAATACGGTTGTGGTTCCGCGCGGTATAATCCAGGCGGCAAATTCATCTACTCTAACCATCGCACTTTCAAAATGTAAATGCCCGTCTATAAAACCGGGAGCTATGATATTTTCCTCAAAGTCAATTTCCTTGACTCCTTCATAATCACCAATCCCAATTATTTTACCATCTGCAATAGCAATATCTTCTCTAATTAACCTCTCATTAAAGACATCGACAATGCGGCCGTGTTTTAATACCAACTCCGCGGGAATTTCACCCTTAGCCATCTTTAATATTTTACCATTAACCATCTTCATCCCTCCCCTCCTTGAATTTTTAAAGTTCAATATGTTTAATCTACTCTAACTTTAAGGCTCCAAAGTTACAGCGTGTAATACAAAGACCACAGCCGGCACACTTATCGGGATCTATAACAATATAATCTCTGCTTTCATTATATGAAATAGCATCATATACACAGCTGGTTATACACAAACCACAGGTAGTACAATTTTCTTCGATTACAGTCGGAACTATAGTATTAAAGTTAGCTTCTTCTTTAACTACCTGGGCAGTTAACCCTTTGATATCATTAACACTTTCATACCCATTTTCATCTAAGAATTCATTTAGTTCTTCCTTTATCTTCTTATATACACTTGGACCATTTACAATTGCTTCGGTACAAACCTGTACAGCAGATGCTCCGGCCATAAACATTTTGGCTGCCCTTAATCCACTGTCAATTCCACCGACCCCAATAACTGGAATATCAACATTACTGGAAGCTTGATAGACGGCCCTTAATGCTAAGGGAAAGATAGCTTCTCCCGAAAGCCAGCCAAAACCATTGTCACTACCCATTAATGGTTTACCGGTTTGAGGGTCAATATCTAAGGTAGGTCCAAAGGAGTTAATCAATACAATCCCATCGGCCCCAGCTTCTTCAGCTGCTTTAGCAAATAGAGGTATATCGATACCGGGACTTAATTTTACGAAGACGGGGATGTCTACCTCATCTTTGGCAGCCTTGATACTTTCCTCCATGGGAGTGGAATCGTCACCAAGATAATGAGTAGAAAGCTCTAAAGCATCAGCATACTTTTCTACCTTTTTAGCCAATTCTCTTATTTGGTCTTTCGTATAACCGATACCTGCAATAACTGGTAAATCTAATTCTCTGATTTTTGGATATTCTTCTTCCAGCCAGTGTTCAGGAGTTAATTCTGACCACAGTTCAGTATTTAAAAAACCGCCTTTTATTCTTGCCATATTTGGTCTCGGTACTTTAGCAGCAGTTGTAGAAATCGTTTTAGTAACAATTGCTCCTGCCCCACCATTTTGGGCTCTTTTAGCCGCCTTAGCATCTTTGACTGGTGGTCCGGCAGCGGGCATAACGGGATTATCTAACTTAATTCCTGCAAATTCTACTTGTAAATCAGCCATTAATATCACTCCTTATTTTTGTTAATCTCTAAAATAATACTCCTTAATTCTTTATAAACATCTTCAAATACAGTTTCATGGTTTTTCTCTTTTACCCTATACATACTTATATCTTCTCTATCTCTTATCTTATCAAGAAATTTATTATGCTCATCTTTAATTACAGCCAGAACCGGTTTATTACTGTCCAATATTTCAAAAACTTTGGCTTGAAATTTATCTGCCTTCAGTTCAAATCTACCAAGTTCATCCATCACTAAAATATCCCTAAAGTTACGGCCCGTTTCTAAAAATTCAACACCTTTTTCATCAAAAACCTCGGGATGGATCTCCCAATCTTGACTGGGATGGTCCCTTTTTGCAAAAATCTGACATTTCTTTTTATACTTAGATGAACTTTTCCCCTGCCAATGGTAGTAATAATCCAGGGGATCTGTGAGGTAGAAACTTAACCACTGATCTAAGTTACCGGTTCTACCTACCACAAATCCGCCCGGCTTTAAGTTCAATTTATCTAAAGTTCTTTTTATAATTGTACTTTTACCGACATACTTATCACCGGTAATTAGTATATTATTCGGCATTAACTTTCTTGTTCCTCTAGAGCCTCTAAGATCTTTTCCGGTGTAATGGGTAGACTTTTTATTCTAACTCCTATTGCGTCGTATACAGCGTTGGCCACGGCAGGACTGGCTGCAATCAAGGTAGGTTCTCCTACCCCTTTAGAACCAAAGGGCCCATCTGAATCCTTGTTTTCAATTAAAGTACTTTCAAATTCTGGTATATCCTTGATACTGGGCACGAGATAATTAGTCATATCTGCATTTAAGGTAACTCCCTCATCAATAACCTGTTCTTCCATCAAGGCCATCCCAAGTCCCTGCACAGTTCCACCTTCGATTTGGCCGTGCACATTCTGAGGATTAATTGCCTTTCCCACATCTAAAGCTGTATAAACATTCATTACTTCAATAATTCCAGTATCACTATCTACTTCTATATCCATAACCTGGGTCATAAAGGTATAGGCCACATAGTTTTTCTCGGTCTGACCCGTTTTCTTGTCAGGGGCATATGTCTTGGGGAAAAAGGATGCTTCCGCACTTAGTTTTTCTCCTTTTTCTTCAACCATTTCCGCCAGTTCAAAGTAAGTTATCTTGTTATCTTCATTACAGGCATATAATTCACCATCTTTTACTGTTAACTCGGGATGGTTACTATTAAAATGCAAACTGCCGTGATGGTAGATCTTACCCATTACTTCTTCAGCTGCTTCCCGAACCGCATTACCAGAAAAGAAAGTCTGTCGGGTAGCAGAAGTAGAACCAGAATTTTTTGCATTGTGGGTATCCTGACCGACAATTTCAATATAGGAAGTATCTATCTTCAATACTTCGGCTGCAATCTGGGTCATGGTGGTCAGAAAACCCTGACCAACATCGGCTCCAGCTGTTCTTAATTTTATTCTTTTATCCGGGGTAATTTCAACTTCTGCAATGGAATGATCGGGGAAACCTTCCCCATATCCAAAGCCGAACATTATGGTCGCCATTCCTCTACCTTTTTTTCTCATTTGTTAATCTCCCCCTCCCATTTCGACAGATTGATTGCTTCTTCTATAGTTCGTTTTGTGTTAACGCTCTTGCCTAACATCTGGCCATTGGGAGTAGTAGAGCCGGTATCATAGGCATTTTGATACCTGAATTGAGCGGGATCCATATCTAATTTATGAGCTATAATATCCATCTGGGATTCATAAGCAAATGCCATCTGAGTAGTTCCAAAGCCGCGCATGGCACCACCATAAGTATTATTCGTATATACTGCATAAGAAGTGCCGCGCACATTTGCTACATTATATGGACCGGTACAGTGGTACATTCCCTTGTGTACAACAGCAGGTCCACTTGAGGCATAAGCACCAGTATCTCCAATTACAAAGACCTGCCAGGCTGTTAGATAGCCGTCTTTAGTTACCCCTGTTTTAGCTCTAATGGTAAGTGGGTGTCTCTTCGATTGTGAAATCATTGATTCTTCTCTAGTATAGACTAACTTAACCGGTCTCTTTACACGCATTGCAGCTAAGGCAAGGTGTATATGGACCGAAACATCTTCCTTTTTACCAAAGGCGCCCCCAATTGCTGCATTGATGATCCTTATCTTATCTTTCGACATATTAAGTGATTGAGCAACATCAGCCTGTGTATCATGCAGCCACTGAGAAGCGGCCCAAATTTTAATTTCACCGGATTTCTCATCATAAACCGCATAACCAGCTTCATTTTGTAAGGGCAGCTGATCAACATGTTGGGTCTGGTAATCATTTTTAACAATAAAATCTGCCTGTTCAAATCCTTTATCTACATCACCTTTTTCCAGGTGATGATCAACCAAGATATTTTTTCTATTGACATCTGGACTTAGATATTCTGTACAAAGATCATCTAAATCATCATGGATAGCCGGCGCATCCTTTTCAATTGCCCGGTGGGGATCTGAGATAACTTCCAGTTCTTCAACTTCTACTTCTATTTTGTCTCTAGCCTTTAAAGCTGCCTCGGCTGTTTCAGCTACTACTATAGCAAGGGCATCCCCCATAAATCTCATCTTTTCACCTATTTTAATTAAAACCGGTTGATCTTTTATTATTAAACCGAATTTATTAAGATCAGGATAGTCAGCTTCAGTTATTATATCGACTACCCCATCCACTTGCATCGCCTTACTAATATCTAAATCCTTTAAAATCGCATGTGGATGAGTTGCCCTTTTGATCTTGACATGTAAATAGTCATCGAACTTTAGATCAGAAGGATAATGAGCCTGACCTGTAACTTTATCTCTAGCATCTACTTTTAAAATGTCTTCTCCAACATATCTTTTAGACATTCCCTTCACCCCCACTTTGCATCTTGTGGGATGCTTCTTTAACAGCATCTATGATCTTTACATAACCGGTACATCTACAGATATTTCCGGATAAACCTCTTTTGATCTCTTCTTCACTCGGATTTATCTTTTCATCAAGTAACTTCTTGCTCGACATAATCATGCCGGGTATACAAAATCCGCACTGGACAGCCCCGGTTTCAATGAAGGACTGCTGAATGGGATGAAGTTTATCTTTTCCACCCAATCCCTCGACGGTCTGAATCTCAGCCCCATCTGCCTGGGGAGCTAAAACCAAACAGGAGGCTACAACTTTATTATCCATAATAACTGTACAGGCCCCACATTCACCCTTTCCACAACCTTCTTTGGTTCCAGTTAGTCCGAGGTCTTCTCTTAATACATCCAAAAGACGGGTATGTGACTTAACATCTACTTCTCTTTTTTTACCGTTTACTGTTAAGGTTATCTTCACTGGTTAATCACCTCGCTTAGGGCACTTTTAGTTATATTAAAAGCGACCTGTCTGCGGTATTTAGCAGTTCCCCTGATATCATCTATCGGTGAAATCTCATCAGCCACGATTTGAGCTACTTCATCTATCTTAACTTTACTTGGTTTTTTATCAAGTAATTGTTCTTCAGCTGACTCTATTCTTAAGGGAACCGGTGCTGCTGATCCGATACAAATTCTGCTTTCTTTTATCTTTTCATCTTCATCAAATACTAGATTTAAAGCTAAACTTATAGAAGAAATTACGAGTGCCTTTCTTTTACCTACTTTTACCCAGGCACCTTTGTATTTTTCATCTCTTAAAGGTAAGATAATTTTTTCTACTATCTCGCCGTTTTCCATTACATTTCGTTTAGGTCCTGTGAAAAATTCATTGGCATCAACAACTCTTTCTCCCTCTTTTGAGATCAGTTTTAACTTGGCATCATAAACTAAGAGAGGGGGAAGTAAGTCACCGGCCGGTGAGGAAGTTACAATATTACCGCCGATAGTTCCCCTGCTTCTAATCTGGGGAGAACCAACATCGGCTGCTGCCTGTTGAATTACTGGATAGAGTTCCTTTATTTTATCTAATTTATAAAGTCTTTCATGGGTTACCATGGAACCTATCTCTACTTTATCATCATAGATTTTGATTTCTTTGAACTCGCTAACCCAGTTTAAGTCCAACCATCTATCAATCTTATATAAGTTTTGGTAATGTTCTACTAGAAGGTCAGTACCGCCTGCAATTATGGTGAAATCCTCTTCATAGTCTCTTAAAATTTGCATTAAACCTTCTTTTGACGTAGGCCGAAAGTAACTACTAGAATCTTCTCCAGAAGTCTCTTGCCTGTTTTTTACATCTTTCGATTGTTTTTTCATAATCTACAACTTTCACCTCCTGATTTTCCATCAAAACGTGTCCATTAACTATCGTTGTATCGACCAAACCACCGTTGAAACCGAATAAGATGTGGTAGAAATAGTTTTCATCGTTTATCGGGGTAGGTGCTTTATAGTCTACTATTATAATATCGGCGGGAGCATTCTTCTTGATTACTCCTAATTCTTTACCGAAATAGCTCTTTGCTATCTTTCTATTGTTTTTAAAGGCAATCTTTTTGATATCTTCTCCCCCTAAAGTGGGATTGGAATTATCATGTTTCTGGAGAAGATCTGCCACATTGATACTCTCAAACATATCGGTAGTATATCCATCGGTACCCAGGCCGATTACGAGATTTTTTTCTAAGGCCTTTCTTAAATTAATGGCCCCTACCGCATTACCCATATTAGATTCCGGGTTATGGATTAAAAAGACGCCGTTATCAGCAAGTATTTTATATTCTTCTTCTGACAGATGTACGCCGTGGATGGCCAGTGAATCTTCTCTTAAGATATTCAGTTTGTCAAATCTATCGGCCAAATTTTTATAACCGCGTTTTTTACTATCTTCTTCATCAACCTTCCCTTCCGCTGCATGAAAGTGAGTTGGTGTATTTGCACTCTCTGCAAGGTCTGCAACTTCCCTTAAGGTCTCGTCACTTAAGGTAAAGGAAGCATGCAGTCCGATGGCGGGAGTTATAAAATCACTGTTAAGGCTTTTGGCTCTATTTATAAATCTCTCATTTTCTTTAATTGCCTGGTCTGTTTTTTGTTCTCCATGCCGGTCCGAAATCTCATAGGAGAGACTGGCTCTAAGCTTGGACTTGATTACCGCCTCAGATATTATATCGAGACTGTTTTCAATATAGCCATAGCTGGCATGGTGATCAAAGATCGTAGTTGTTCCACTTCTAATACTTTCAATTAAGGCATATAAGGTGCTGTAATATATATCTTCACTGTTTAAGCTTTCATCAAGACGCCACCACAACTTTTCTAATATTTCTTGAAAGTTTTGGGGTGGAATCTCAGTTTTTAAATCCATACCGCGGGCAAAGGTACTGTAAAAATGCATATGAGAGTTAATCATCCCGGGCATTATAACCTTACCTTCGACATTCTCGAACTCCGCTTCCTGATATCTAACCTTCATTTTATCTGTTTTACCATAATCTTTGATAATTCCTTCATCGATTAGTACCGCTCCATCGTTGATGACAGGGTCTTGTGAATTTAAGGTGATTAAGATACCGTTACCATATAGTCTCAATTTCAACCCCCCTTATTCACTCAAAAGATCTTGAGCAATTTGATTGTGCTTCTTTATTACATTATATTCTTTAATAGTGGTTAATTCTCCTTTACGAACTACAACTTTACCGTTAACTATATTATAGTCTACTTCTTGAGTAGTCCCGGTATTTATTAGGGCTTCGACCGGATCGCTCTGTCCACCAGCAAATCCTAATCTATCACTTCTAACCATGAAGAGGTCAGCTGCTTTGCCTTCTTCAATACTACCAATTTCAGGTTGGTTCAGTACATCTCTACCTCCATTAGTGGCAATTGATAGAACATCTTCAGAGGTTATGCTTTTGATACCGTGTATTAATTTATGGAGTAGATAGGCAAGTTTTAATTCTAAAATCATATTAGAAGCATCATTGCTGGCACTTCCATCTACTGCCAGACTAACCGGCACCTGTTTTTTAAGCATATAAGGTATCTTGGCTGCCCCAGAAGACAACTTCATGTTCGAAGCAGGACAGTGAGAAACTCCTGTGCCTGTTTCTGCCAGTTTGGCGATTTCAAATTCGTTAAAATGAACCCCATGAGCAAACCAGACATCTTCTCCAATCCAGTCCCATTCTTCCATTAATTCTAGAGGTCTTTTGCCAAAGGTATCAACACAGTACTGGTTTTCATCCAGGGTTTCCGCCAAATGGGTATGGCTTAATACATTATTTTGCCTGGCCAATTTTATAGATTCAATCATTAAGTCTTTTGAAACCGAGAATGGTGAGCAGGGAGCTAATACAACCTTCTGCATGCCATACTTGCTCTTATCATGGTACTTATCAATAACCCGCTGTGAATCATTTAAGATTTCATCTTCACTCTGGACAACAGAGGCGGGCGGTAGGCCGCCATCTTCTTCACTCAAAGACATACTACCCCGGCTGCCGTGAAATCTGATTCCGATCTCTTTAGCTGCTTTAAACTGGTAATCCATTAAGTTATCGGCTTGACTATCAGGAAAGACATAAAAATGGTCAACACTGGTTGTACAGCCCGTTTTTAAGAGTTCAGCTGAAGCAAGTAAAGTACTATAATAGACTGCTTCTGGGGTTAGTTTTGACCAGATCGGGTATAGGAATTTAAGCCAGTTGAAAAGTTCAACCCCTTGAGCTTCTGGAATATTACGGGTTAAGGTCTGGTAGAAGTGGTGGTGGGTATTTATTAAGCCGGGAAAGACAAAATAGTTCCCGGCTTCTATAATTTCATCAACTTCATCGGTTGAGATATCAATATTATCATCTATTGCTTTAATTTGCTCATCTTCAATTAATAAGTCAGTCTCCTTATATCGATTTCTTTCATCATCCATCGTAATTAATTCTTTAATATCTTTGATAAGTATTTTAGACATGGTTATTCACTCCTGTCTTTTTTAACAACACTTTCAATCGCATCCACGATCTGGTGATATCCGGTACATCTACAGAGGTTACCTTCAATCGCTGTTTTTATTTCCTCACGATCTGGATCGGGATTTTCTTTTAGTAAGGCTTTCGCTGACATCAGCATCCCCGGTGTACAGAAACCACACTGAACGGCCTGATAATCAATAAAGGCCTCCTGAAGGGGATCAAGTTTACCATTTGTTTCTAAACCCTCTACAGTTAAGACCTCACTGCCGTCTATCTGGAAGGTATAAACCATACAGGAGTTTACGGCTTTACCGTCTAAGATGACCGTACAGGCTCCACATTCTCCGATACTGCAGCCTTCTTTTACTCCTGTCAGATGCAACCTGTCCCTTAAGGTGTCAAGCAGTCTTTCATCAGCTGCCACATTTAAGTCATGTTCTTTACCATTAACCGTTAAAGTAACATTTGCTTCTTCCATTACTACTGCACCTCCTTAACTATTGACTGGAGGGCTCTCTTTAATAGATTACCCACAACAGGCCTCTTATAGGGGGTAGACCATCTTTCGCCCGTGATATTTACCATGGCCTGTCCTGTTTCTTCTACTAACTTATCATAATCTATTTGATTAAGGTCACTACCTTCTAATTCTGCTTCGATTTCCCTAAATCTCATAGCTGTCGGGGTAGCCGAACCAAAGGATATTCTTATATCATCAAACTTATTATCCTTCAACTTGGTTATGACAGCTAAGTTGATCCTGGCAATCGCTACCGCCTGACGTCTTTTAACCTTCTGGTAGCTGTCAAAGTATTCACCCTGGATATAGGGGACCTTGACTTCAGTTAGTATTTCGTCTTCATACCGATCGGTCCGATAAGGGCCGGTGATAAATTCACTTAGGGAAAGTTCGCGCTTACCGTGTTTGGAATGAAGCACGACAGAGGCATCTAAGGCAATCAGGGCAGTAACTAAATCGGCTGCCGGAGAAGCATTGTTGATATTGCCGCCCACTGTACCCCTATTTCTAATCTGGGTTGAACCGATTACTTCCGCTGCCTTCTTTAAAATAGGGAACTTTTCATTTACTAAGACAGAGTCCATTATTTCACTATGGGTACATAAAGCACCTATTTTCATGTATTCATTATTATCTTCTATCAGATCTAAGCCCGGTATCGAACTGATATCTAAAAGGTATTCCATGCCTTTTAAATCATCACTCTCGTGGTGAATCTGAACTAACATATCAGTCCCACCTGCTACCATTTTTACTTCATTTTTCTTTTCAGCCAGGATATCTAAGGCTTCTTCTAAACTATTGGCCTTTAAAGCTTCAAATTCTATCATTTGCGATCAACCCCTTTGTGTAAGTCCTTACCTACGATAATTCTTTCGAGGTTAAGAGGTAATGATCTGATCCTCTTTTTGGTTGCATTTGCTACTGCATTGGCTATGGCTGCTGCTCCTAATTCTAAAGTGGGTTCCCCAATCGATTTAGCACCAAAAGGGCCGTTTGGATCGGGATTTTCTACAATAATCGGATCTATATCCGGCATATCCTTGACGGTTGGAATCATGTATTCATCAAAGTTAGTATTTTCAATATATCCTTCATCGGTTTCGATTTCTTCCATGACCCCATAACCTAGACCCATGGAAACTCCCCCGTAGATCTGTCCCTTTACATTAGCGGGGTTAATTGCCCGTCCTACATCATGGGCAGCTGTCATATTAAGGACATCTATTTCACCGGTGCCCGTATCTACTTCAACTTCAGCCACCTGACAACCGTAGACATAGGTGAAATATGGCCTTCCATGACCGGTCTCTTCATCCCAGGAAATATCGGGAGATACATACCAACCGTATGTGGTTAGATAAACCCCTTCCATAGCAGCTTTAGCTGCCATCTCATTTACTGTCATGATTTCTACATCTTTTTCACCGTAAATAGAACCATCTTTAATATATATATCTTCCTTGTCCTGATCATATTTATCTGAGATATATTCTTTGATCTTATCTATCAAGTTATCGGCTGCTTTCTTAACGGCATTTCCACCGATTAAGGTTGCACGTGAGGCAACAGTAGAACCACTGTCCGGTGAAATTAAGGTATCAACCTGCATGAAGTTTATCTTATCAGTGTCTAAACCTAAGGCTTCCGCCGCCATCTGACAGTACACTGTCTTAAGGCCCTGGCCGTTTTCAGCCAGACCGGAATAAAGGCTGACACTGCCGTCCTTTTTAAGTGATAAAATTATACCGGCCGCATCGATAGCTTCCGCACCGAGGCTGCAGCCCCTAAAACTGATCGATAGGCCGATACCTTTTTTCTTATCCCCCGGTTGTTCTTTACTATACTCTTTATATTTTTCAACAAAGTTACTTTTCTCTACTGCTTTAGTGAGTACTTCTTCTAAGCTCACTTTGTGGTTATCAAGTTTCTGTCCACTGGCAGTAAATGAGTTATCATGATAGATGTTTTTCATCCTTAATTCAACCGGGTCCATCTCTAATTCTTCCGCCAGTTCATCCATTAAGGATTCCTGTGCAAAAATTACCTGTGGTGAACCATAACCCCTCATGGCCCCTGTATATACATTATTTGTATAATATCCGTAAGTATCTGTTTTAACATTATCCACTTCATAAGGCCCTGTTGCCTGTACAACAGATCTCCAGGTAACGAAGGGGGTCTGACAGGCATAGGCACCGCTGTCTGCGACAGCTTCAATTTCCATGGCCTGGATTTTACCATCTTTAGTTGCACCTATCTTATACTTCATGTGATAGGGATGTCTTTTATAGCTTTCTTTAATTGATTCATCTCTAGTATTGACAAGCTTTATTGGTCTTTCTGTCTTTAAAGCAAGAACTGAAGCACGGGCAGCCATGGATGAAACTACCTCATCCTTGCCGCCAAAGGAACCACCCATGTGGTTTTGTACAATCCTCACTTTATTTAAATCTTCTTTTAGAACTGTAGCTACTGCATTCTGAGTAGCAAAAGGGTTTTGGACTGAACCATAAACGGTTACAGTTGAATTTTCCTGATAGGGAACTGCAATTACAGCTTCCGGTTCGATATATGACTGTTCAACAAAGGGTGTATCATACTCCCTCTCTATAATTACATCTGATTTTTCGAAACCTTCTTTTATATCACCTTTTCTTAAAGGGTGATGGATGACTTGATTATCTTCTAAATCATCATGTACTAATTGGGAATCTTCTTCCCTTGCTTTTAAGGGATCATAAATACCTTCTAGCTCTTCATATTCTACTTCGATTTTCTCTGCTGCTTTAGCAGCCTGTTTGGCCGACTCGGCTGCTACTACTACAATCCCGTCTCCGATATATAATGTTTTATCTTTTGCTAGCACCTGCTGATTCTCAATAATTACCCCAAATTCATTGTTGGGAATATCATCTGCCGTGATAACTGCAACTACACCCGGCATCTTTTCAGCTTTGCTAGTATCTATGTTTTTTATTTCCGCGTAGGGATATTCAGTACGTAAAACTTTACCGTAAAGCATATCTGGAAATCTCATATCGGCTCCATACTTTGCTTTACCGGTGACTTTCTCGTAAACATCTACTCTTTTTTCCGATTTGTTTACATGTTTAAACTCCATTAAAACACCTCCACTTTTTAATCTTAAACAGAACTTTGTTATTTCCTGTTTTAATTTTTGACTATTATATATTAGTTAATTCATAAGTTTAGTCATATATCTTAAACTTATTATATCACAGAATATATAAGATTTTTAATTAAAACCAATATTAATTAACATTCAACTGGTTCTTCTTTTCTAGGTAATAGTAGGTTCAAAAGGATAGCGCTTACTGCTCCTACTGTAATGCCGGATGATAAAATAGTTGATAGAATATCAGGTAATTTTGCAACAATATCCGGCCTAAAGGTTACGCCTAAACCGATACTGAGTGCGACCGACAGGATGAATATCTTGCGGTCGGTTAATCCGCCTCTTACCACTATCTTCATACCAGAGGTGGCAACCATACCAAATAAAGCGATAGTAGCTCCTCCTAATACCGCATTGGGCATTACACTGATTAATGCACCAATTTTAGGTAAAAGACCTAATATAACAAGAATACCAGCTACAGCATAGCCTACGATCCTACTACCCACTTTTGTCATCTGGATAACTCCGACATTTTGACTGAAGGTTGTATTGGGCATAGTATTAAATACGGCTGCTATAGCAGAACCAATTCCATCAGCCAGAATACCTCCACTGATTCTTTCCCGGTAAAGATCTCCCTCAACCGGTTCACCAGAAACTTCCGAAATCGCTGTTAGGTCACCAATCGATTCAATGGAAGTAATGACATAGGCCAAAATCCAGGGTAAATAATGGGACCATCTAAAGGACATGCCAAATTTCAATGGTATAGGTACTGTAAACCAGCCGGCCTCTGCCACAGGTTGGAAATCAACCATACCCAAAGGTATTGATACCAGATAACCTGCTACCAGCCCAATTGCAACAGCCCCAACTTTCACGAGACCTTTACCAAATCTATTGGCAAATACAATAATTAATAAGACAAAAGTACCGAGTAAAAGATTCTGCACACTACCGAAGTCTTCTGCTCCAGCACCCCCGCCAAAGTTAGTCATGCCGGTTTCCATCAGTCCCAGTCCGATTAGCATAACAACAACACCTGTAACCACGGGAGGAAAGAGTTTTTTAGTCTGTTTAATGAACCTACTGATTATCATTTCCACGGGAGAGGCTGCTAAAGCCATTCCTAAAACGAGGGCTAAACCGCCTGAATTAACAGCTGAAATAGCCATCGGGACAAAGGTAAAGCTCGTTCCATGCACTCCCAGCAAACCGGATCCAACCGGGCCAAATTTATGGCACTGTATGTAAGATGCAACTCCTGAAATGATCAGGGCCATATTGACAAAAAAAGCTGACTCGGCTGCATTTAAACCAGCCGCTCCTGCAATAATTAAAGGTGGTGTAATTATACCCACAAACATGGCTAACATGTGCTGGAAGCCTAATAAGATCGTCTCACCCGTAGGTGGTCTATCTTCTAATTCATAATAAGCTTCAGTTTCTTTTACCATCTGTTCCTTTTCTTCACTGTTATCTACTTTCTCGCTCATATTAACTCTCCTTCTTTTTATAATTTTTTTGAAAACATTATGAGAATGGAGAAAAAACGGAGATTATTTCTCCGTTTTTTATATTAGAATCCTAGTAGATTGGGTAAGAACATAGAGATTGGCTCAATGAAGGTTATTGCGAATAGGGTAATGATTTCTACAACAATAAACGGCCATATGGCTTTACTTATCGACTCCAATGAAAGGTTCGTTATACCGCTCACAACAAATAGGCAGGCCCCGACCGGTGGTGTCATCAAAGCCACATTTAAGGATAATACCATGATGATACCAAATTGAATCGGCGGCACCCCGACACTAACCGCCAGGGGATGTAAGATCGGTCCTAAGATTACCAAGGCCGCAGCGATGTCCATAAACATACCAACAATTAACATTAAGATATTAATCATAAGCAATATTACATATTTGTTATTACTAATACTCATAAATAAAGTAGCAATCTGTTCCGGCACTCTCTCGGAAGCCAACAGCCAGCCTAGGATTGAAGCTGAGGCAATTATTAAAAAAACTACCCCTGTGGTCCGGGCTGTTTGATTTAAAAGGTCAGGAATGTCTTTTAACTTCAGGGATTTAAAAATAAATTTACCCACTATAAAGGCATAAAAAACTGCAATTGCAGCGGCCTCAGTCGGTGTGAATACCCCGGATAAGATACCTCCTAAAATGATAACCGGCATTAACAGTGCTAAAAAAGCATCTTTAAAAGCAATCAACATTTCTTTTATAGTAGCTCTGGTTTCTTTTTTGGGATACCCTCTTTTTTTAGATATGTAGCCTGACAAAATCATTAACATACCGCCAAGTAAAAGCCCGGGCATAAAACCAGCTGCAAATAATCCGGCAATTGAAACTCCCATTAAAGAACCATAGATAACCATCATATTACTGGGTGGTATCGTGGGTCCAATAATAGAGGAAGAAGCGGTAACGGCAGCTGAAAAATCTTTATCATAACCATCTTCCACCATGGCCGGAATTAACATCGTACCGATCGCGGCTGTATCAGAAACTGCAGCCCCTGTCATTCCGGCAAAAAAGATACTGGCAATAATATTAGCATGAGCTAATCCACCTCTTAAGTGCCCTACTAATACATTGGCGAAATTTACTAGTTTATGTGTAATACCCGATTTATTCATGATCTGTCCGGCCAAAATGAAAAAGGGCATCGCCATCAGGGTAAACATATCAAGTCCGGCAAAAAATCTTTGAGGTACCATATTAAAAAGAATTGGCATATCCATCTGATAGAGAACTAATAAAGCTGTTGAACCCAAAGCAAAACC